>JBKBUQ010000206.1:0-4757 GCA_046289975.1 Flavobacteriales bacterium
TCGTAGTTTGGTGATAAATTCTGCGAGCAAGAAAATTATCAACGATAGTCAGATTGAAAAGAGAAGAATCATTTCCGGTAGTTTTGGAAAGCAGAACGATTCTCCTGTAAAAGTGAAGTTGCGTACAAAAGCAGGAAACGTACGTATCGAGCAATAAACAATTTTCAGGATTTGTTTTTTGTATGGGGCTAAACAGTAATTTTGACCACCCATGCTCCGGATTATTTTTTCTTTATTGTGTGTGTTAGTGTTCCTTCCCGATTTGGAAGCACAGATTGTCAATATTGAGAATCAACGTCTGCGTAATCCCAAAAACGGTTGGAGCGGGCATCTTGATCTTTCCTTCAACATCACTAAAAACACCCGTATGATTTACCAGATCGGCAATCGCAACCGGGTATATTGGAAAAAGGATCAGCATTTGGTTTCATTTTTAACCGATTTTCTTTACGTGAATGCAGGTCGGCAAAACTATGTCAATTACGGATTTCAGCATACGCGTTATTCTTACAATTCCAAACATTTCAAACGCATTATTTTGGAGGGCTTTGAACAGGTACAATACAATCAGATCCAGTTAATCCGTTTTCGTTCACTCCTGGGCGGTGGTGCGCGTGCGGTGGTGCTTGATCGGGATTCGGCCTCTGTTAGTTTGGGTGCTTTTGTAATGGGCGAGTACGAAGAAGAAGCAACAGAATTGGTAAACCGTCAGATTCGATACAGTACGTTTTTCTCTTTCGATTTTCAATTCAATAAGGTTACGGGGATAAATTCCATTACGTATTACCAGCCCGATTTTATCTCACCCGATGATTACAGGGTGTCGACCGAAGTTTCATTGCGGTTTAATATCACACAAAAATTGCGTTTTCGTCTTGTGTACAATCTGCAACACGATTCGCGTCCTCCAAGGGGTGCTCCGGAAACAACCTACTTTATCTCCAACGTTTTTTCCTATGAGTTTTAAGTGCCTTTTTTCTGACAATCAGAAATAGAATTCCCAAAAACACACAAGCAAAAAACATTAGCCATAAACCCGAATTGGTTTTAGCGTTGTGTACTCCGTTCCGATTGTCATCGATCAAAACCATCCCATTTCCCCCTGCCTCAACTAGAACATCAGTATTCCCGTTCTCATTCCCGATCTCCCCCTTCTTAAAATCCTTAATTAAACATCCTATCCCTTCCTCCCAAAAAATACTATCGCCCTTGATCTTATAGCCCAAACGCAGGTAATGAAGCTCAAAAGTATCGGGGCTTATTTTTTTGTTGTTAGTTGTATTCTTTTGTGATTCAGTCATTTGAGTGTGTTAGGCTTGGAATGTCCAATTTGGAAAAGTGCTGATTTTCATTACATTTGAAGACTATCCATTCCAAAATCTGTATGAAAACGATAGCCGTATTTAACATTAAGGGAGGTGTAGGCAAAACTGCCACGGCCGTAAATTTAGCGTATGCTGCGTCTGAGGCCAAAAACAAAACATTGCTTGTTGACCTTGATCCGCAGGGTGCCGCTTCTTATTACATGCATCATGAAGAGGGAATCGAAAACGCAAAAAAAATCATCGCCGGTGAAAAAAGTCCGGAAGAGGCGATTCTTCAGACGATTTATCCCAATCTCTGGCTCTTGCCAGCTGATGAACGCTATCGGAAAATGGATGTGTTTTTGAGCGAACTAAAGGGTGGACGATCATGGATGAAGTCCCTGTTTAAGCCACTTTCCCGCAAGTTCGATGTCGCCTTTATCGATTGCCCGCCTAGCATCACACTCTTTTCAGAAAATATTCTATTTAACGCCGATTATATTTTGGTGCCGGTAGTTCCCTCAACGCTTTCGGTGCGTACTTACGAACAGCTGATCGATTATTGCAAGGAGAATAAAATAGACACCAAAAAGATCCATCCCTTTTTCTCAATGTATGAGCGACGTAAAAATTTACACAACGAAACAATTGTGGAATTTATGTCGGTGCATCAGGAAGCTATCGACGTAGCTATTCCTTTCGTATCGGAAATTGAACGGATGGGTGTTTACCGTCGTCCTTACCTGGATGCTCACCCTGAAACGGAAATCAGTTATTTGTACCGTCAGTTATGGAAATCGGTTAACAAGAAATTATAATGAGCCAACGACTGCTGATTTTTTCATTACTGCTGTTATCATTAAAGCCGGGTGAATTGCGTGCTCAATTGATTTCTGATTATCTGATCAAAGGGGCCGACTGGAGAATGTGCGGTTCGCATCAAGACAAAGACACACTTCGTTTTTTTCGGTACGATGCAAAAGCAAAAGGCACACCATGTTTTCAGCAAACGTATACGCAATTGCTTACTTATAGTCCAAATGAATTTCGATTTCTGAACTGGACAAACGGGGCGTGTAGTATTAATGAGCCGGGTACTTTTGAAGCCAATGATAGCAATGGAACTATCCGTTTTTATTTCGATGATGGAGCTTCCCGCGATTACCTGATGTTGTTTCTCAATAAAGAAAAACTTATACTAGTTGATCTGAAATATTGAGCCCCGAAACTTTTTATTTTATACTTGTCAGTTAATGAGTTGATTTATAGTAGTGCAAACAGCAATGTAAGGCGAATCTTCAGCCTCCTCTTTTGTTATATTTGTGCCTGTGAAATCAATTCCTCATGCAAGAAGCAAAACCCTATCAGCCAAAGAATAAAGTTCGCATCGTAACCGCCGCATCGCTTTTCGACGGCCATGATGCAGCTATCAATATTATGCGTCGTATCATTCAAAGTACCGGCGCTGAGGTTATTCATCTTGGTCACGACCGTTCTGTTGAAGAAGTTGTGAATTGCGCCATCGAAGAAGATGCCCATGCAATTGCAATGACCAGTTATCAGGGTGGTCACACCGAATATTTCAAATACATGCACGATTTGCTTAAGGAAAAAGGAGCAGGTCATATCCGCATATTTGGAGGTGGAGGAGGAACCATTCTTCCTTCGGAAATTGAAGAATTGCAGCATTACGGAATCACCCGTATTTATCATCCCGACGATGGGCGCTCAATGGGATTGCAGGGAATGATCAATGATCTCATGCATAAAAGTGATTATGCAATTGGAGATCACCTGAACGGAGAAGCCCAACAACTTTCACCTGCAAATAAAAACAGTGTAGCTCGACTAATTTCCGCTGCAGAAAATTTTCCAGATCAGTCACATGCTGTTCTTGATGCAATTGCTGAGCAGGCAAAAAAATCCAAAACACCGGTATTAGGCATTACTGGTACTGGCGGAGCCGGTAAATCGAGTATGGTTGATGAGATTGTTCGTCGTTTCCTTCTTGATTTTCCGGATAAGCATATCGGTATTGTTTCAGTCGATCCTTCCAAACGTAAAACCGGGGGCGCATTGCTGGGAGATCGTATACGGATGAATTCAATTCGCAATCCACGCGTGTATATGCGATCGCTGGCAACACGACAAAGCAATCTGGCTCTTAGTAAGTACGTTGGTGATGCAGTAAATATTCTGAAAGCTGCTAATTACGATTTGATCGTACTGGAAACTTCAGGTATTGGTCAGAGCGATACCGAAATTCTTGATCACTCGGATGTATCGCTTTACATCATGACACCCGAGTTTGGTGCAGCAACACAGTTGGAAAAAATCGACATGCTTGATTTTGCGGATGTTGTTGCAATCAACAAATTCGATAAGCGAGGTGCACTCGATGCCATTCGCGATGTAAAGAAGCAATACAAACGCAATCACCAGTTATGGGATGCAGACGATGAATCATTACCGGTATATGGTACCATCGCTTCTCAGTTCAATGATCCCGGAACCAATCGTTTGTACAAAGCGATAATGGACAAAGTAGTGGAGAAAACAAATGCACCCTTAAAATCCGGATTTGAAATCACCCGGGAAATGAGTGAGAAGATTTTTGTAATTCCTCCTGCTCGTACCCGTTACCTTTCTGAGATTTCTGAGAATAATCGCAAATACGACAATTGGGTAATCAAACAGGTGGAAATTGCAGATCGTCTTTACGGAATTGATACTGCCATTAAAACGTTTGATGAGAAGAAAGATGCAGATATCGTAAAAACATTACGTGCGCAGTTCGATAAAATTAAACTCGATCTTGATCCGCACAATTGGGAACTTATTCAGCAATGGCCGGACAAGGTGAAGCGTTACAAGGATGAGTTTTATGTTTTCCAGGTGCGCGACAAGCAGATCAAAATAAAAACGCATACCGAATCACTTTCACACACGCAGGTTCCTAAAGTAGCAACACCACGTTACAAATCATGGGGTGATGTATTGCGTTGGGTACTCCGCGAAAATGTTCCGGGTGAATTCCCCTATACTGCCGGAATTTATCCGTTCAAACGCGAAGGAGAAGATCCAACACGAATGTTCGCCGGAGAAGGTTGTCCGGAACGTACGAACAAACGCTTCCATTACGTTTCCCTGGGAATGCCGGCAAAACGCTTGTCTACGGCATTCGATTCAGTTACGCTTTACGGAAACGATCCCGATCTTCGTCCCGATATCTATGGAAAAATTGGTAACTCCGGTGTTTCCATTTGTTGTCTTGATGACGCTAAAAAATTGTATTCCGGTTTCGATCTTTCTGATCCCAAGACTTCCGTTTCCATGACCATCAACGGTCCTGCACCGATGCTGCTTGGGTTTTTTATGAATGCAGCGATCGATCAGCAATGTGAAAAATACATTAAGGCAAACGGACTCGAAGCTGAGATCAGCAAAAAAATC
>JBKBUQ010000207.1:0-4714 GCA_046289975.1 Flavobacteriales bacterium
TTGTGAAAGAACCAGCATCATGCGGACTTAATAACGGACATATCCAGGCAATTGCAAGTGGTACAACCGGACCCTTCACCTATATCTGGAACTCAGGACAAACTGGTCCTGGATTGTATAATGTAGGTTTAGGTATATATACTGTAAACGTTATTGATGCCGCAGGTTGTATTACTACTAAGAGCGTAGCAATGAGTGAAGCAAGTTTAGTTCAGGGGCCCACTTTTGGTGGTCCTGCTATTCTTGTTGCAGGTGTTTCTCCTTTAAATTGTAACGGAGGTGGTGCGAACATCGATATAGAAGTTGTTCAATCATCCGGTAATTTGAGTTACAACTGGAATACCGGTGCATCTACTCAGGATGTAACCGTTACACAAGTTGGTCAATACAATGTGTTGGTTACAGACCTAACAACAGGATGTAAAGCAATTGAGATTTTTACCATTACACATGCTGCACCTGACGGTCAAAATATTTGTATGGTAACTGTTGATTCCGTTTACTCTTACAACAAAGTGGTTTGGGAAAAGGAAATTTCAACTGAAATCTCACACTACAATGTTTACCGTGAAAGCTCGCAAAACGGATTGTATTTCCACATTGGAACAGTGCCTTATGACAGCCTGAGCGTGTTTGATGACTATGTTGCTAACCCAATGATTACCAGCTGGAGATACAAACTTGCTGCTGTTGATTTTTGTGGAGTTGAGTCCAATCGTTCTGATTTCCATAAAACCATTCACGTAACACAAAACCTCGGTTTAGGTGGTACTATTAATCTGATTTGGGATCATTATCGTGGATTTGGGTATTCTACCTACAATGTAATCCGTTACACCAATTCAAACGGTTGGGAAACTATTGCCACTGTTTCTTCAGCAAACACTTCCTACACAGATCCAACTCCTCCAAGCGACCTAGGACTTTTCTACATCATTGAAGCAGTACCTTTAAGTCCTTGCGTTTCTACACGTGCAATTAACAACAACACCACACGTTCTAACCGAACACAAAACCCCGTTGCACCACCGGCTTCGGTTGGAGAAATGATTGGTGCCATTGAGGGAATTGCTGTTTATCCGAATCCAAATGATGGAAACTTTACCCTTCAGGCTGATTTTGTTCAGGCTGAGGATGCTACGGTTGAAATTTGTTCATTGGACGGTAAAGTGGTACGTTTCTTTGATGTCCAAGGTGTTACGGGACGTTATTCCACATCTATTCAGATGCAGGAAGTTCCACAGGGAATCTATATTCTTCGTATGAGCAGCTCCTCTTCTTCCTTTGTTCGGAAAGTGGTCGTTTATTAAGCTGATAATTACTAATTTCAAACCCTCGGCACCTAAAGTGCCGGGGGTTTTTATTTTTGCACCATCTTGTCAGGAATGTTGTTTAGCAAATTGTTCAGATACACGTTAAATTGGAATCTAATCCTTGCAGGGCTATTTTTCGTTTTTAGCTTTGGAATGCTGAATGCGCAAAATCCTGAAAAAGGGGCCTTAAACATTCGTTCTTATTCTCCACAGGAATACGGAGCACATGCTCAAAACCTTTGTATTGCACAAGACAAAAGAGGGGTAATGTATTTCGGGAATAATTCCGGAGTACTTGAATACGATGGTACCTTTTGGAATCTTATCGATATTTCTTCCGGTAAAACTGTTCACGTTATTGGTGTTGATACTACCGGAAGAATTTATGTTGGTGCAGATAGCGATTTTGGATACTTGCATCCCAACGCCAATGGAAAACTTGAGTTTGTTTCTTTAAAACCCTTTATTCCCGCTGAGGAATCGAACGAGCTATCACGTTTTGTAGGGCTTTTTGCAACACCTGAAGGAATCTTTTTTATCGGTAAGGATCGTCTTTTCATTTGGAATGGTGTTGCAATGAAGGTGTTTCACACAGAACCTAATATTCACACTTCGTTTTATGCCGGAGGAAAAATATACGTTTCACAAAAGGGAAAAGGAATTTCTACCTTCAGCAAAGGTGTATTTACCGTAATTGAAGGCACCGAATTCCTTTCCAATTATAACGTATATGATATCTCGGTTTTTAGGGGAAATGTTATCATTACTACATCTGATAGCGGTATTTATTACCTGAGCGGAAATGTTTTGCGTAAGGTGAAGGTTGATGTGAATAATGTATACAACGCTATTAATGTATTCAATGCTTATTTCGCAATTGGATTGTTTGGCGATGGAATGGTTGTGTTGAATAAGGAACTTGAAAAAGAGTACCTGATCGGTTTGTCGAATGGTCTTGAAGAAGGAACTGTAAATGATATTTTTGTTGACCGTGAACAAAATGTTTGGCTCGCTCTGGGGCGTGGTCTTGCGAAGATTGAACTGGTTTCTCCGATCTCTCTGCACAATTTTGGTACTGGATTAAAAGGAACAGTTCAGGATGTAGTTCGATGCAAAGGCGTACTGTATGCTTCAACATCAAACGGTGTATTTTATATTGATCCAAAAAATCCCGGAGAAAAGAATTTTAAACAGGTTCCCTTATCCATCGATTGTTACGGTATGGGGACATTTATCTTCGGAAAGGATACCTTATTGCTGGTTTCGGGGGTAGATGGTGTTTATGAAGTTGATCGCGATCGTAAACCCTTGCGAATTTTTGAAGGGTTTCCATGGACTGTTAAGCAATCGGTTACCTATTCCAATCGAATTATTATTGCAGAAGAGGGATCTCTTGCTTCAATGGTTCGAATAGATGGTCGTTGGGAAGCAGAAGGCAGAGTAGAAGGAATTGAAGCTGATGTAACCAATTTTGTAGAAGAGACCAATGGTGATCTTTGGTTGGGTACAACAGATATGGGTGTAATTCGAACTACAACAAAAATTTTTAAGGATAAGAAGACGGAAATTCTCTTTTATGATGAATCGTTTGGCTTAACAGAAGGACCGGTTGTAATTACCCAAAATAAAGCAGGTGATTTGTATTTCGGAACCGACAATGGTGTTTGCCGTTTCGATGAAAAAAAACAGCGTTTCTTTCAGGATGAGAAATACAAAGTGCCTACAAAAACCGGTAAATCGGGAATTCACCGGTTGTCGTTTGATGCAAAGGGTCAACTTTGGGTAGCTGTTTTTTATGACGAAGGAAAGTCATACGATATCATGTATTACCGAAATAATTCATGGTACAAAACGCCGTTTTTACGCTATAACAGCGAAATTTTTCATTGTATTTACCATGAACCAAGAGGCATTACATGGCTTGGTTCCGCAGCAGGATTATTGCGTTATGATCAGGAATTTCTCAAAGATTATCAAACACCTTATCATGTTGGAATCCGAAGAGTTTTATCCGGAAACAATCCAATTTTTGAAGGAGCGTTTTTTGATCAAGATTCTGTATTACTCGATTTACAACCCGAAGATGCCGATGTTACGTTGACCTTTTCACAAAATAACCTGACGTTTGAATTTTCTGCATTGACCTATTTTGATGAATTGGGTACAGAATATTCCTACATGCTCGAGGGGCAGACAGAAGATTGGAGCAATTGGTCAACTAACCCGCGTGCAATTTTTACAAATATCCCCGAAGGTTCGTATACGTTTAAGGTAAAAGCCCGTAATATTTACGATATCGAAAGTCCTGTATCCGAATACCGCTTTGTTATTTTACCACCTTGGTACCGTACTCTTTGGGCCTATATAGGTTATGTAATTTTATTTATTGCATTTGTATGGGGAGCGATATCCGTTTCTACCCGAAGTCTGCGGAATATTATTGAAGAACGAACAGCCGAGATCACTCTTCAGAAGGAAGAAATTGAAAAGCAAAAGGAAATTGTAGAAGAAAAGAACAAGGATATTCTCGATAGCATTAAGTACGCAAAACGAATTCAGGATGCTATTCTTCCGGAAGAAGATATGATGCGTGAAGTAATGGGCAAAGATCTGTTTGTTCTTTTCCAACCAAAAGATATTGTATCGGGAGATTTTTACTGGATGCGTGTTAAAGGACCAAAAGTTCTTTTTGCAGCGGTTGACTGTACAGGTCATGGTGTTCCCGGTGCATTTGTTTCTATTGTCGGAAACAATGGATTGAACCGTGCTGTTAATGAGTTTAACCTCACTCAACCTGCAGCAATTCTTGATAACCTCACCGCCTCTGTAGAAGATAGTTTCCGTCAGCAAGGTCATTCGGATGTGCGCGATGGAATGGATATTTCATTGTGTAGTCTTGAAATGACAGGTTTTAACCAAGCGCTTTTGGAGTGGGCCGGTGCAAACAATCCACTTTGGATCATTCGGAAAGATAATCCTTCTGTGGTGGAGGAATACAAGGCCGACAAACAGCCAATTGGTAGGTTTGAAAACCGTAAGCCGTTTACCAACCAACAGTTCGAACTGAAAAAAGGCGATACGATTTATGTATTTACTGATGGTTATGCCGATCAATTTGGCGGACCTGCAGGTAAGAAATTCAAGTATTCACAAATGAAGGAGTTTATCCTTTCTATTCAGGAAATGGATATGATTGTACAACGCAATTTATTACTTGAACGATTCACCCACTGGAAGAGTGAGCTTGAACAGATTGATGACGTTTGTGTAATTGGAGTTCGGATTTAATTGTTTCAATTATTTATTCTATCAATAAAAAATCCCCGCTTTGCGGGGATTTTTGTTGGCCGATGAATCAAAAGTCTCTTGTTTTAATCTTTACAACACATCCTCCGGGAGGC
>JBKBUQ010000208.1:0-3671 GCA_046289975.1 Flavobacteriales bacterium
GGGAAATGCGGGTGGATTGAATGTACCTGCTGCAATCTGGTCGATGGGTGTTCCCCAACTGAAAACGACACTGTCGAGATCGGGATCGTAGGCGTTCTGACCAAAATTGGCTGCTTCTCCTGCACAAAATGCATATTGCGGTGAGGAAGTGAATTGCGGTGAGGAATCATTGCAGGGATTACTGTTTGCTCCGCCATTGCTGTACATGAACGATCGCAGTGTTAATCCATAGATCAATGCGTTTTGCAAATTATCACATGCAGGACGTGAAAAGGCATCCCATGTAAATGCAAATCCTTGCGCAGGTGGAATAGCATTGAGATTTACAGGTGTCGATTTGAAAATGTATTCTTCAACAGCGTTCGGATTTCCGGATGCGCAGGTGATCTGAACGGGCCCGCCTGCTACTTGTGTACACACAGGAGAATTATCGCTTTGCGAAACAAAGATCAGAGGGATTTGCGTAATGGTTGGATGGTTCCATACCCGCAGCGATTGTCCTGCAATACTGATAGCCGGACCGGAGCAGTCGCGGAAAATACGCAGCTGAAATACATAATTCCCCGTACCGTCGCAGGTCCAGGTAATATCGCCTCCAAGCAAATGCGTGGAATTTCCGGTATGAGGAAGGAGTAAAAGCAGTCCGGTAAGGACCAACAATTTCCGTAGAGCGGAGCGGATGTTTATGTGAAAGTTGTGAATCAAGCCGGATCTTAAACGGAAAAAGAGTGGATTTGTTATGTAAATGACGCAGGAATCCCCTCCAAGTTGCGTATAAAAATCATGATTTTCCGGCCAGAATTTCAGTCATGTCGTCGGGATTCAAATATTTTGTCGCTAAATCTTTGATTTCCTGAGCTGTAATTGTGTTTACCGTGTTTAAAAATCGGTCGTAATGGGAGTAGTCCAAACCGTAAAAATGCAGTCCTTTAAAACGGTCGGCCATGGCAAAGGGCCCATCACTGTTCCGCAGGAAGGAACCCAGCATGTAGTTTTTAACCATTTGCAGCTCTTCGCCGGGAATTGATTTCTCACGAAGAAGCTGAATTTCCTTATAGATTTCCGCAACAGCATCTTTGGCAACATCAGCACCAACTTCGGTGGCGATAAAGAAATAACCTTCCTTCTCCAGCGAAACAACCGCAGATCCGATGCCGTACGTGTATCCTTTGTCTTCGCGGATATTCGCCATGAGTCTTGATCCGAAATAACCGCCGAGTGCGGTGTTCAGGACTTGTAATCCGGCAAAATCGGCATGTGTTTTATTCACCATTCTTCTACCGATGCGGATTCCGGTTTGGATGGCGTCGGGTTTTTCGATGAATAATTTTGTGGCTGCAGGATATTCTCCTGGATTCCAGTTTTTTTCTACCGATCCACTGATTCGCCATTGACCAATACTGCTGTCGATGATCTCGCGAATATCGTCGCCAAACTGGCCGGATGCGATAATGGTTAATCCGGATGCCTGATAATTTTCTGCATGGAAATCCAACAGCGCTGCTCTGCTGAGTGTGTTAAAATCGGCTTCCCGCGTTTGTCTTCCATAAGGATTTTCCATACCGAAAACAGCCTCCATAAAACGCTGGCGTGCGAGGTAATCGACCTTGGATTGATTCACCACAAATTGCTGGCGACCTTTATCAAGATTGGTTTTCAATTCCTTTTCGGGGAAGGTGGTCTCCTCCAGAATTTCTTGCAACAGCGGAAATACTTTTGCAAAGGAAGACGTGAGGCAATGCAGTGTAAGACTTGCACGGTCATTATCGATTTCGGGCTGAATAAATGCACCGTAATAATCGAACATTTCTGCGATTTGTTGTGCCGTTTTTGTTGGTGTTCCTTCCACCAGCATAGCGTTGGTAATGGAAGCAATCAGCGAGCGGTTTTGTTTGCGGATTCCGGCATCGAAAATGAATTCCAAACGAAGAACCTGCTGCGATCCTGCACGAAGCGCGAAGAAGGGAATGCCGTTCGACAAAACCTGCGTTTGAGGACGGATCAGCTGTACGTTTTTTATTGCGTGTGCCTCTGGGGCAATGGTGCGGTCGATTTGCATATCAGTGGTTGGGATAATAATAAAGCGTTGAACTGTTTTCCTTGCGAAGAATGGTTTGCGCCACCTTGCGGATATCGGCAGCGGTCACTTTTTTGTAGTGATCAATTTCGTGATTGACACGGTTTGCATCACCCAGCAATTCGAAATAACACAACTCCATCGCTTTGTCGAGCACACTCATATCATTGAATGCTTTTGTTGTTTCCACTTTGTTCTTCACTTTTTCCAGTTCATTTTCCGCAATGAGTGTATTGCGCAGTTCGTCGAGTGCCAGTTCAACACCGGTTTCCGCATCTTCCATTTTTACACCTTCGTTCAGTTTTCCGGTTACAACAAATAAACCTTCATCCAGATCTCCTGTTATAAATGCGTTGATCTCGCTGAATAACTTTTTCTCTCTCACTAGCTGATCATAGAGTCGCGATGATTTTCCACGCGAAAGAATATCCGACATCAGATCACAGGCGTAAAACGATTCCGAATCGCGTTTATCCATATGCCATGCTCTGTAGAATGCAGGATAGGGAACATCTCTTTTTACCGTTAAACTTCTTGCTTCGGTTTGGATGGGTTCTTTGGGAAGTTTACGTTCTTTCCGAGTTTTGGCAGGAATGGGTCCGAACCATTTTTCGCTTAGCGTTTTTATTTGTTCAGTGGTTACATTTCCGGCAACACAAAGAATTCCGTTAGAGGGAATGTAATGTGTTCCGAAAAAATCACGCACATCCTGTAGGGTGGCATCCTCAATGTGTTTGATCTCTTTTCCGATCGTTGCCCATTTGTAGGGATGTTCTGCATAGGCAAGCGGACGAAGCAGCAACCATACATCGCCGTAAGGCTGATTGAGATAACGTTGTTTAAATTCTTCGATAACAACATTACGCTGTACTTCCAGACTTTTCTCAGAGAAAGCCAAGCTGAGCATGCGGTCTGAATCCAGCCAGAATGCAGTTTCAAGATTATCAACCGGCAGCGTTACGTAGTAATTGGTGATGTCGTTATTGGTAAATGCATTGCTGGTTCCTCCAACGGCCTGCAAGGGTTTATCGAAATCCGGAATATTTACACTTCCTCCAAACATCAGGTGTTCGAAAAGATGCGCAAATCCGGTTCGCTTTTCATCTTCATCGCGGGCACCAACATCATAGAGGAGATTGAAAGCTACAATGGGTGTCGACTCGTCGCGGTGCACCAGTACTCTTAATCCGTTTGCAAGTGTAAAACGTTCAAATTGTATCATATCAGATTTTGAATTCAGATTGTTGTTTCCATTCGCGCAATGCTTCGTTGTATTCTGTCATCATTTCGCGAACAATGGTCGCTGCAGGTTTTACTTCATTAAGCATGGCAGCGATTTGCCCTATTTCCAGTTCCCCTTCATTCAGGTCGCCTTCAAACATTCCTTTTTTTGCTCTTCCTCTTCCCAATAATGCTTTCAATTCTTCCGGTTCGGCACAGCGGGAATAGGCCTCTTCTACCTTCTGGTAAAAATGATTTTTTATCAGGCGTACCGGAGTAATTTCTTTAAGGGTTAAAACGGTATCTCCTTCTTTTGCATCGACCACTGCTTTTTTGAAATTGGCATGCGCCGATGATTCTTCTGATGCCACAA
>JBKBUQ010000208.1:3681-4611 GCA_046289975.1 Flavobacteriales bacterium
CCTGAACGGCATCTGCTCCCATGATCATTGTGGCTAGCATTTGTCGTCCGCTCGCAATTCCTCCTGCGGCAATTACAGGAATACTCACTGCATTTCTTACCATGGGTATCAAACAAAGCGTCGTGGTTTCTTCTCTTCCATTGTGACCACCGGCTTCAAATCCTTCTGCTACCACTGCATCTACACCGGCTTCCTGGGCTTTTTGGGCGAATTTTGAACTGCTCACTACATGCACAACCACTTTGCCATGATCCTTTAGCATTTTGGTGTAGGTCTTTGGATTCCCTGCTGAGGTAAACACGATGGGGACATTTTCTTCAATGATGGTTTGAATGTGTTTGTCGATATCGGGGTAGAGCATGGGCAGGTTTACCGCGAAGGGTTTGTTGGTGGCTGCCTTGCACTTTTTAACATGTTCTTTTAACACTTCGGGGTACATAGAGCCTGATCCGATGATTCCCAATCCCCCTGCATTACTCACCGCAGAAGCGAGTTTCCAGCCTGAGCACCAAATCATTCCGGCCTGAATAAGAGGGTATTGGATATTGAAAAGGGAGCAGATCTTGTTATTGTTCATGGCCTAAATTTATGGTGTAAAACTAAGGCTTTTTGGCTGTGACACACGACTTGCCTGCTTTCGAAACATTATCTATATTTGAAGCTTGAATATGAAAACATTTATGTCCAATAAACTCTTCGGAATGTTCGCGTTGCTGCTTGTTGCCCAAATGGGTTTAGCTCAGCGTAGTTCATTTTACAAATTCGAAGTGGGTGGTGGCCTTGGTATGTCGAACTACCTTGGTGAAATTGGCGGTAAGGAAAAATCGGAGCGTCCCTTTGTTTGGGATATGAAACTTAACCAAACCCGCTGGGCTGTAGGAGGGTATGCTCGGTATAAAATGAGTAATTACCTTTCTTTACGCGCCGACT
>JBKBUQ010000020.1:0-28556 GCA_046289975.1 Flavobacteriales bacterium
AATGTTTTCACTTCCGGAAACAGCAGGATTGTAAAAGAAAGGGTTGAGCAGATAACTCGAAAAGATCGGTTGCTGCTGTGCGGAAAGTTGTTGGCTTCCGCACAAGATCAATGAACAAAGTATAATTAAAATTCTTTTCATGGTCGGCGGAATTAACGAACGAGTAAAATTGATCCGGTAATAGGATCCGTTTGTGATTGGTCTTTGAGATCAAGTATGAACAGATAAGTGCCCGGAGGCAATGGCTCCCCATTCATAGTTCCATCCCAGGGAACTTCATAACCCACTGAAGAGAAAACTTTTTGTCCCCAGCGGTTGAAGATTTCTACAGTTGCTTCCGGATAAAGCAATTCAAGGAAAGGCAATTTCCAGGTATCATTTCTTCCATCACCATTGGGCGATAATGCATTCGGAATAAGCGTTGAAATAGTTGTAGTAATTGTATTGATCGAAATGAAAACACGGGCGGTATCACTACATCCTAAATTATCATACACAATCTGTGTTACTTGGTACACTCCATTGGCAAAATAAACATGCGTCGGATTTTCAAGTGTAGATGTGGCTCCCTGATCTCCAAAACTCCACAGGAAACTTGTTGCGAAACTTGAAGTATCATAAAATTCTACAGGTGCCCCTATGTTTAAACCAATTGGTGTGTAATAATAGAAACCTGCACTTGGACGAGGATTGATGGTAAGTGGTTTTACGATGGTGTCGCGACAACCATTAGCAGAAGAAACGATATGTGTTATGTAAAATGTACCGGCACCGGTAAAAGGCTGACTCGCAGTTTGCGCCAGAATTGAACCAAGTCCGCCAAAATCGTAGAAGTAATAATTCAATGTGCCGGAACTGATCGTTGAGTTATCCGTGAAATCAGCGGTTACTATTGCACCGGAACATGCAGTGGTAAAAGTAAAATCAGCATTGGGTAAGGGGTGTACGGTTACGTTTTGTACAATGGTGTCTTTGCATCCTGATGTATTGCTTACAATTAAGGAAACAGGGTAAGAGCCATCGTTAGCATAAAGATTGCTTGGGTTTTGAGAAGTACTTCCGTTACCGTCTCCAAAATCCCAGGTCCACTGATTAATACTTCCAAAACCGGGAAGCGAAAAATCTGTAAATTGATTGGTGATATTCAAACACACTGGACTGAAATTGAAATTGGCAAATGGAGGTGCAACAAAATCAATTCTCATTGTGCTGGTTTCTGCATTGCAATTTCCATTGTTGGTACTTGTAAGCGTTAGAATAATGTTTCCATTGGAAATTTCCGTGGCTGTTGGTTGGTAGCTTGCGTTAAGCGCTGTATTGGAAGGCGAGAAAGTGCCTGCACCTCCTGTCCAGATTCCGGTAGTTGTGGGTCCGCCAATGCTTCCGTTTAAGGTAACACCGGCGTCGTTTGTACAGGCAAGTAAATTGGTTCCGGCAGAAACAGTTGGACGTGGAGTAAAGGTTACCATTATACTGTCTATTGCAGGGAAACATGTTCCGTTGTTGGTCGATTCCAAATACAGTTTCACGCTACCGCTATTTACTTCTGTTACACTGGGAGTGTAAGTTGTAACCAAAGAAAGATTGGAAGGTGAAAAAACACCGTTTCCTGTTGTGGTCCATCGTCCTGTTGTAGAACTTCCACCAATAGTACCACTGAGTGATATTACCGGGTTATTCGCACAAACCGATAATGTGGCAGGACCTGCATCTGCAGTTGCTCCATTGGTGATGCTAACGATCATGGTGTCGCTAACTGGGGCACAAGTTCCAATATTGGTTGCAGTTAGGACAAGTGTTGCTGTTCCTGCAGAAATTTGTGCTGCTCCCGGGGTGTAAATGGCGTTTAGTGCAGTTGCTGATGGCGAGAAGGATCCGGTACCGATTGTGCTCCAGATTCCGGTTGTTGCTCCACCTGTTACTGATCCGCTTAGTTGCACTTGTGCGTTATTACTGCAAACCGTTTGGTCTGCAGAGGCGCTTACAATGGGAGCAGGTTCCACAATAAGTGTTAAGGTGTCGCGCTGTACCGGGCAAGGACCTGTTGACGATAGAATAATCCGGATCGGACTAATTACTGTATCCAGCGGACTTGGAATATACGTGTTGCTTAGGTTGGTCAATCCATTCTGAAATGATCCGAATCCTGTACTGCTCCAGGTTCCGGTTACTGAACCTCCGCCTACAATACCGTTAAGGTTCAGCGGAACATTTGCACAAATTGTTGTATTTGTTCCGGCTTCAACGAATGGATAAGAACTGAACTCCGAAAGAAATGCATAAGCAGAACCTGCTGTTGTGCTTCCATAGCGAATTCCTAATCCGAAAATATCTCCTGTATTGGTAACAACCTGATGGGAGTTGGCAGGAATGTTGGCGGTGCTATACCAAATGAGTGCACTTTTATAATCGCCATTGGTACCGGGAACTGTCCTGAACGCACTTGCAGGAATCAGCGACGCATTTCCATTAAGCTGGAATTGATTTTCGAAACCGGTTCGCGTATAAAGAACAAGCGCAAATGAATCGGTAACCGGACGAGCAAATGCAGTTGAATAAGTTCCTGCACAAAGCAATTTAGGCACCTGTGCACCAGAGAGACGACATCCGTTTCCGGTGATGTGAAAAACGTATACAGGTTTATCCGACTGAATGTAATTAATCGTATCGGAAAGCGGGAATTCAAATGTTTCTCCCCAGTTGATAAGGGTTGAAGATGTTCCGCTATTGGTAACTGTGATACTGGTTCCGTTTTGTACAGCCATCACATAAACGCGTTCATCCGTAGCATACGTTTTATGAATGATGTGATTTTTTCCGAGATGATTGGTAGAAGTAATCTGATCTGCAACTGTCGACATACAAGCACCGCTGCTCATAGCTCCCGAGTGAACGGTAACAGAGATGGGTTTGTTGGAAGAAATAATGGAGCCCGATAAGGAAGTTGAAGCAAGTAAATCAACTTCTCTTCCGCTGTATGTTTGTCCGGCATTTAGTGTGATGCTGAAAGTAACATTTGCAGCTCTTCCCACCATTGCAGCTCTTGGAGTAATTAAAACGGTTGTGGCATTATCACTTGCAACAATTTCAAAGGATGATGTCGATGCCGGAGTTGTAGAACCTGAATTCCAAAAACGCTGAAAGGGAGTATAAAATTCAGTTCCCAATCCTTTAGCTCCTTTCAGTGAAATAATTTCCTTATTGGATGCAGCTCCAATTTCATAGGCAGCTCCAATGGGTTGTGTAGATTGAATCCGGATTCCGTTATTGGAAACAACGTTTGCAGCAGGACTTTCAACACTGGCCAGAAAAGGTGTAAGATTGACAGCATTTTGTGCGTTAGCAGGAAGATTGACCACAATAGGAACGAATGCTCCGTTAGCGGGCTGACTGATCGTTACAGTAGCGGCCTGCGAATAACTTACCAACCTAAGTGTTATGGGTTGGTCTCCCAATGAAGCAGAAACTTCTGGAGCTGCAAACCAAAAATCGGTATCAATCTGGGCCTTAGCCCAAGGGGTACCCAATACGAATACCACAATAGCAATAGAGAGCGATTTTATCATCGTTCAAAGTAGAATTTGTTCAATAGCAACAGAATGGGCGTGTTCTGAGAATTCCTCATTCGGGGCACAAAATTAGGGATAAATGACCACAAATCCTCAAAATAAGGGCATCGGTCGAATGGAATAAAGGGTTAATCACCTGATAGACGGATTTTGGTCGGTGATAAACAGACGGTAAAAAGTGACAGAATGTTGCGTCTTACTCCTGTTTTACAACCCGGAATGCCGTTCTTCTGTTTCGTTGGTGCATTTCTTCCTGCTTGTCCTTAACCGTTTCTTTTTCAATGTCATCGCACTTGAAAAGCGGTTCGGTTTCCCCATAACCCTGGGGGATTAGACGTTCTTTGGCAATACCCTTTGAGATCAGGTAATCTACGCAGGATTGTGCTCTTTCTTTGGATAAACGAAGGTTGTAGAGATCGTTTCCACGACAGTCGGTGTGCGATTTGATCTCAACTACCAGATCACTGTTGAGGGTAAGGAAGTCGTACAGCTGATCCAGAATTTCTTTGGATTTCGGTCGAAGAGTGGCTCTGTCGAAATCGTACTCAATTCCCGGAATTTCAATCTCACCACTGGGGATGCGACGGAGGTAGAAGTCTTGCTGAAGATGTGTTGTTTCGGTAATGCTAACTGTATTTACACTTGCAGCATCCGCAAAGAACTTCGTTTTCTTGGCTTTCATGAAAATTTCCATGCCCTGACGCAGTTCGGTTTTGTAATACCCGTTCTCATCCGTAATGAGAATGATAGGCTCCCATTCTCCGTTTACGTCTTTCAGTTCCACAATGGCACCCATTATCGGTTCTTCTGTTTCTGCATCATATACGTATCCTTCTATGTCTATTACGATCGATTCTTTCTGAAAGCCATAAATTTTTTCGCAATGTGGATTCATCATTGCAAGCGAATCGCAATCGTTACATGGATTGCGGTCGGATGCAAAATACCCGCTTCGCTGATCATTGCTAAGAATGAAATAACGCTCATCTTTAGATGAATTGATCGGTGCTCCCAGATTGATAGGATTTGTCCAGATGCCTTCGTCTTCATTGTAAACCGTCTTGAAAATATCCAATCCGCCAAACCCCCGATGCCCTTCAGAAGCAAAATAAAGCGTGTTGGTGATCAAGTGAAAATAAGGTGATGATTCGTCCTCAGGGGTATTGATTACCGGACCAAGATTTTCCGGGGCGCCAATGTTGCCTTCCGGATCGATGGGGCAAAACCAGATGTCCAATCCGCCTTGTCCGCCCGGACGATCTGATGCAAAGAACAATTTGGTTTCGTCCAGATTTAACATCGGCATCATTGTACGATAGCCTTCAAGATTAATGTCTAGTTTCATCGGTTCCATCCATCTTCTGTTGAAACGTTTGCTGACATAAATAGCGCAATCGTTTTTATTGGAGGGTGACCAGCGTGTAAAATAAAAAGTGCTTCGGTCAACAGACAAAACACAGGCGCCTTCGTTGGAAGGAGAATTTACAGGAGAAGGAAAAGGCTGGGGAACGCCAAACTTTCCACTGTCCAGTTCTGCAGCGATATAAAGATCGGTTGTATAGCGGCCATCTTCTTTTGGATCTGCAGTAGTATTTCCTGTTCTGGCTGATGCAAAAATTACGGATTCATCAGTGAAAAAATTAATTCCAAATGAGGACTCACCTTTGTTAAAAGACGTATCCATCCAGTAAGTACGAGTGCCTGCCTTTGTATTTTCCGGGTTGCGGGCAAATGCGGTACTTACAATTTTATTTTCCGAAAGCTTTTTCATGCTTTCATTGCTTGCCTCGTTTACATGCAATTCAAACTGATCTTCTGCTTCCTGGTATTTACCATTATTCATTAACGTTTGAGCGTAATAATACCTTGCATCAGGAAATTGTTGTGTTGGCATGGTTACCGCTTTACTGTACCAATATTCGGCATTGTTGTAATCTCTTAATCTGCGATAGGATTCTGCCAGTCGGTGAGTAACATAAATTTCTTTTGGATCATTGCTTGGACCGGCGGTGCTGTCGCTGCTTTTGTTTTTCTTGTTCCTGCCGCCATTGTTCTGAATTTCGTAGGGTTGGGTAACATCGTTCTTGCCAGGTATATGTTCCACAACTTTTCTGTAGAAATAAACAGCTGATCCGTAATTGCCATTCATAAATGCTGCGTCACCCAACTGGATGAGTTCTTTCTTGCTCTGACCAAAAACCGGAGCAGCGAAAAAGAGTATCAGCAAAAAGGGAAGATATCGTTTCATGCTCAGAGTCGTGGACAGGTTTTAACTGGGTTGTTGTCGGTTTTTGAACGGATATACGTAAGCGACATTTCAAAACCACCTCGGCCATTGGTTGCCGGACGGAGAGATGAGGTATTGATGTCGTAACTTAATCTGTAAATGAAGCTTCCCATTTTGAGGCCTCCCATAATTACTGCTGCATCCTTATTTCTGAATGTTGGTCCGAATAAAAGATAAGCATCAGGACCGGCTAAATAGTAATGGATATCGAGTGCATAGGTTAATTCACGGGCGTTCTTTTCTCCCATGTAAAATGCCTTACCCAACAGTTGTATTTTTTCACTGATGTTTGCCTTTACTCCTCCGTGTGCAACCCAACGCATGGGCAATGGATTGTTAGCGTTGAAAAATGATTCTTTTGGTTGATTGATGTGGAAAAAACTGACTCCTGCAAAAGGATTGAGTAATGCAGTTTCTTTACCATAGTAATAAAGTAATCCTGCATTAAGATCGCCCTTGATTACGCTGTTTCCTGCAAAACTTTCGCCGGGGTTAATACTCTGATCAAAACTTCCGCCATTAAACGGAGTGTATTGCGTTCCAAAATAAAGCTTGTCAAACTGTACGCTTTTTTGAAATGCTCCACCCTGCACCCCAAAACTAATGTGATGATGATTGTTCTTGTCAATTTTAAGATCGTAAGCCAGCGACAACAGTGCAGAAAAAACATTATAGTGACCTGCTCCGGCGTTAAAATTGGCAAACTGCATTCCAACTGCGATCTTTTTTAAGGGCATGTCCGCTGCAATAATTCCTGTTGTAAATGGGCGGGTAGCAATTGCAGACCATTGGTTGCGGTAATGACCATGTATTCGCAGTTGTCCCTTGAACATTCCGGTCATTGCAGGATTTTGATTCAATGCTGCCGCTTCGTATTGCGAAAGGTGAAAATCCTGCCCGCTTGCAGATAGTGCAAAGAGCAGAAGAGGTATGAGGTAGAATTTCTTCATTTTTTCTTCGATAAAAGATTAACGCAAAAGTGTCACGTCTCCGGTTAAAATATGTTCTACACCATCTTCAGTAACTGCACGGAGTTGGTATACATAAACACTCATGGGTTGATCAATGCCGTTGAATTTTCCGTCCCATCCAACACAAACATATCCTCCGCAATCTGTAGCATCGGTTGTTGTGTAAATAACCTGACCCCAATTGTTGTAAATGTTCAGTTCCAATTCGCGGAACGGTCCTCCGAAAATCTGAAGGAAATCATTACTTCCGTCGCCATTGGGTGTAAACGCATTTGGAATATCAGGCGGAAGGAAAACGATAACTGTATTACGTGCTGTGTCGATACAACCGTTATTATCGGTTACAACCAGTGTAACAATATAGGTGCCGGAGCCATTGTATGCGTAGCTGCTGTTTTGTGTGTTCACCTGTGATGAATTATCACCAAAATCCCATAACCAACTGGTGATTTGTCCTGCCGGTGTGGATTGATCGGTGAATACTACTGTTTCAAATTGGTTTACGGAATTGTCACTTACGGAAAATGCTGCGTTTGGTCCGGGAAGAACGTTGGTGTTTTGTGTTACGGAACTGCTGCATCCCAATGCTGAGGTTACGGTTAATGTAACGGAATAACTTCCGGAAGCAGGATATTGGTGCGTTGGATTTTGGTTCGCAGAAACACCTCCATCGCCAAATGTCCATGACCATACTGTGATGGTTGAATTCATTACTGAAGATAAATCCTGAAACGACGTTCCTCCATTCAAACAAGGGTAGGAGGTTAGGAATGCAGGTTGTGGCAAGTGGTGAACATTGACTGTTTGTGTAAGCGTGTCCCGACATCCGTTACCTGAGGTTACAATCAGTGTTACATTAAACGTTCCGGAAGTATTGAAAAGATGTGTTGGATCTTGTGTGGTGGATAGCGGACTACCATCTCCAAAGTTCCAGGACCAAGCAGTTACTCCTCCAACTGCAGTTGACGCATCGTCGAATGTACTGGCTACCCCAAAACATGGTTCAGTAAAGGTGAAAACAGGAACAGGTGATGGAATAATGGATACAATGATAGTGTCGCGCGCGGGTTTGCAACCTCCATTGTTGGTAGAGGTGAAAATCAGTGTTACCGTTCCGGTTGCAATATCGTTTGCTCCTGGCTGGTACCATGAAATGATAGAACTGTCGGGTTGAAACAATCCGCTGCCCAGAGTTGTCCAGACACCTTGACCTGTTGTCGAATTTACCTGAAGTGGAATCGGATCTCCGCTGCAGGCAACATTGTTGTTTAGAATGGTTGCAACAGGAGGATTGTAAAAACTCAGGTTCAGACTATCCGTAGTGGTGATACAATTTCCAACGTTGGTGGCGGTTAAATAAAGCCAAACAGATCCTGCCAGTGTATCGGCGGTGCTGGGGATGTAGGTTGCGTTTAACTGATCATTGGCGGGAGAAAACGTTCCTGTTCCGCTGCTTGACCATATTCCGCCTCCTGCAAATTGAACAGAGCCGCTAAGAGGGATATACGCAGTGTCTTTACAAGCCTGAATATCGGGTCCAGCATTCACTACGGGGCCATCAATGAAAACGATGTGGAGTGAATCGACATCCTGCGGACATAATCCATTGCCAACTGTTGCAAGCACGAGTGATAATTGTCCTGCCGCAACTTCTGCTGCACTGGGGATGTAATCGGTAACCAATGTACTGTTGTTCGGAATGAAAGTACCTGAGCCATTGAGCCAGATTCCGCCTGCTGCATTTGCAATCGATCCGCTTAATCCAACAAGAGGGTTGTTATTGCAAGCGGAAGTGTCAGGACCGGCAATGGCAACGGGTAATCCCTGAACAAAAATCGGACGAACAATCGTGTCGAGGCAGCCTTGGGTAGAATTCACAATCAGTTGAACATTGTATGTTCCTCCACCGGGGAAAGTATGGTTGGGATTGGGTAATAATGAAATAGGTGACCCATCGCCAAAATTCCACAGCCAAGAATTGACGGTATTATTGGGGGCAGCAGTGGAAGTATTAATAAAATTTACGGGTGTGTTAATACAAACGGAATCCGGTCTGTTGAAGGAAGCGTCTGAAAAAGAAATCGGAAAAGTTCTGTAGGCAGTATCAGCACAAGGCGTACCCACCTGAGCGATCAATTGAACAGTAAAAGTTCCGATACCGGGATAGGTATGCAAAGGATTTGTTTGCGTTGAAACCGGTGAGCCATCTCCAAAATTCCATTGAAACCCATTTGCAGTTGCCGATGATGTATTGGTGAACTGAATGGCAGAACCCGCACAGCCATCGACCGGACCAATTCCAGCAAGTGCAGGTGGAGGGCATACTACTACGTTGAACTGGAAATCGCGGTATATACTTCCGATTAAAATACCATCACGGTATTCGTCGCAACGCACACCAACTACATACTGACCAATATTCGCTGGAATCCCATCGACCAGTCCGCCATTGCTGATGGTTAAGTTTGCTCCACCGAGAGGGTTATTGAAACCGAATCCCGCTTGATAGTTCACAAAAGCAAAATTGGGAACACCTACTGTGAAAGTGAGATCATTGGCGACAAGGTAATCGATATCGGAAAGTGGACGGTAGAATGAATAGACCAATGAATCACCATCAGGATCGGTAGCTCCGTGGTTGAAGTTGATGGGTTGTCCCTGACAAACGAAAACGGGAGGGAAGTTTACCCATTGTGGAGAGCTGTTGGTAAGCAAAAGTGTATTGTCAGAAATTCTGCAATAAAAACCTTCTCCTGCATTGAGAGGATTTACCAGGTTTACGATGGAAGAATTTCGGCAACAGGTTTCAAAATACATATGGTATCCTCCTGTAACAGGAGGAAGATTATTTACAATACCTGCGTAAAGTCCTTCCTGAACACAGATGCCAGGATCAGCTACACAAGTGTCGAGGTTTAAGGGTACAAATGACAAAGAGATTCTGGGAAGGGTAACAGAAGAATTAAATGTTCCGTTTGCATTGTAGATCTCAATGACCTGCGAGTTTTGCAAAGCGATTTGCGGTGCAGATGCAGGAGAACAATCGCGATAGAGCTTGAGCAAAATGCGGTAAGTACTCCCACCGAGATGCTCATAGGTAAGAGAGCCTCCAACAATATGCGTTGCACCGGCTGGAATAATTGCAGCAAGTGAAAAAACTATAGCGAAAAAATAACGGCGTAAAGTTCCGTTCATGGATAAGGGAATTTGTTTAAGGAGTAAATATAGAAAACTAAAGCTATTAGAGACAAGAATTTTGGATAGCTAAACGTCAAAAAGCGTTCTGATTTCGGGTTATGGAACTTTTGGTTTAAATTAGCTCGTTATACACTAATGCCATTTCGCTGATGAGACGTTTTTTCGCTTTATTTTCATTTGTAATTGCTGCTTCGCCTATTGTTGCGCAGATCAATGTCCAATGGGAATCCCGATTTAATGATATTGCTACAAATACACCCCAGATCGTTGCAGATATGTTCGTTGATCCTGGAGGAAACGTTTATGTGACAGGATCCTCTTATTCCGTTGCGAACGGATATAATATCGTGACGATCAAATACGATAATAGCGGAACACAATTGTGGCTGAATAATTTTAACGGCTCCGGAAACGGTTTAGATGAAGCCCGCGCACTTTTCGTGGATGCATCGGGCAATGTTTATGTAACAGGGTATTCTTTCAGAGGAGGTTCGAATTACGATTACACCACCATCAAGTACAATGCAGCAGGAGCACAGCAATGGCAGCAGTATTACGATGCCGGTGCTTCATTGTTTGATGATGCTTCGGATATTGTGGCAGATGCAGCCGGAAATGTGTATGTAACCGGATCTGGACAAATTGCATCGAATAATACCAATATCAGAACTGTTAAGTACAATTCAGCGGGAACCCAGCAATGGGCGGCAAATTTTTCTTCTTCCGGTAGCAATCTCGATCAGGGAAAAATAATTGCACTTGATGCTGCAGGTGATGTGTATGTGGCAGGAAATGCATTTAATACAGGGCAAGATCTGAATTACCGCGTTTTAAAATACAACGCTGTAACAGGAGCACAGATCTGGACAGTTCAATACAACCACACGCTGAATTCGTACGATTATCCTACCGATATGAAGCTGGATGCTTCGGGAAATGTTTATGTAACCGGATATTCCTACAATGGAGCGGTGAGTGATGATGATATCCATACCATTCGAATTAATCCTGCAGGAACGATAACACATACAGTAATTTTTAACGGAACAGCAAATGGCGCTGATATTTCCAACGCAATGCAAATCGATGCAAGCGGAAATGTTTATGTTGTTGGTCGCGCAAAAAATTCGGGGACAGCAGAAGATTTTCTTGTAATCAAGTATGATGCAAATCTCAATCAAATCTGGAGTGATTCTTATAACGGGTTAGGAGGTAATTATGATCAGGCCTCAGATATTGCCATTGATAATTCAGGAAATGTTTATGCAACAGGTTACAGCTATTTACCTACTTCGAACAACGATTATTTTACAATAAAATATGATCCTACAACAGGAGCACGCATCTGGACAACGCGATTTAACGGAACAGCCAATAATAGCGACCAGGCCAAGGTGATTAATGTAGATGCTTCAGGAAATGTATATGTAAGTGGAGATTCACGTGGATCGGGAACCGGTAGTGATTATTCTACAATCAAGTATTGCCAGTTATTTACCAATGCTGGATCAGACCAACAAATTTGTATTGGAGGAAATGTTCAGTTAAATGCAACGGGTGGCTCTACCTGGACCTGGACACCATCAACAGGATTGAGTTCAACAACTGTTCCTAATCCGGTAGCAAATCCATCATCCACCACAACCTATATCGTGAGTTCAACAGACGGAAACGGATGTACAGATCTGGATACGATTCAAGTTGTAGTTAATCCCCTTCCCGGGCCGGTAATTACTCCTGATGGTCCAACAACTTTTTGTGTGGGAGATTCGGTTAAACTTTCTGCTTCCGGTTTTACATCCTATTCATGGAATACCGGATCCACGAATCCTGAAATTACTGTAATGAGTGCCGGTACTTATACCGTAACCGTAACAGATGCTATGATGTGTAATAACTCGACCTCTGTAGCGGTTACAGTAAATAATTTGCCCACTGTTGATGCCGGAACGGTTCCTCCTGTTTGTGCAGGATCTTCTGTACAGCTGCAGGCTACTGGAGCGCAAACCTATTTGTGGAATGCTAACCCCACACTTAGCAATATCACAATAGCAAACCCCATTGCAACGCCCACTACAAGTCAATGGTATTTCGTTACCGGAACAGATGCTAACGGATGCAGCAATTATGATTCTGTTCAGGTAAGCTTAAACCCACTTCCTGCAACTCCGACAATTACTTTTGTGAGCGCAAATTACACGCTGGTAACCAATCAGACTTCCGGTGTGCAATGGTACCTGAATGGTGTGCCGGTGGCTGGAGGTACCACGCAAACAATTAACGTTCTCAACAATGGGCAATATTGGGTAACTTATACCAACGCAAACGGATGTACCAGCCTTAATTCAGATACAATTACAATTCTGGATGTCAGCGTTAAGGAATTCGAAGCAAAAGGATTAGTCGTTTTTCCCAATCCTGTAAGCGATTATCTTACCATTATGACTAACGATGTTATTTCTGCTTCAATTAGTGTTTGTGATCTGACGGGAAGAGTGATGATCCAACTACCGAATAGCAGCGGTAATCGTTTTCAGGTGGATGTTTCGGGTCTGGTTGCCGGTACTTACCTGATTCTTTTTCAAACGGAATCAGGAATAAGTGTTCAGCGGATCATCAAGCAATAATCAACGAACGATCATCATCAATCGGGCAAACTGAGAAGTGCCGTTATTCCTGAGCTGCACAAAATAAAACCCTGCAGGGAAATCACCGACATAAATCGATCCTGATTTATCTGCAAGCCGGGTTGAATAAACCAGTCTTCCTCCATTATCAAAAAGATCAACTGTCAGCGCTTCTCCATTGTAATCGGGGATCTGGAATTGAATGTATTCATTTGCCGGATTAGGGTATAGTTCAAAAGGAGTTTTACCGATTTCGTTTACAGAAACTGAAAAGGGATCCGATGTATTGGAATAAGCTGCAGATCGGCTCGTATTACCGGAATTGCAAGAACCTGCAGTTCGCTGTACTTCCATGTAATAATTGGCAGGAGAGCCCACTGCAAGTGCGTTATCTGTATAGACGAATTGTGTATTAAGCGTAGCAAAAATCAAAACGTAATTGGTGGTCACTGCAGTATCGCGCCATATGCGGTAAAACGGAAATACAAATCCTGTTTGTGGGGTCCAGTTTAGGGTGACCTGACCCGGCATTCCTGGAGTGGTGGTTAGATGCATTGTAGAGTGAACGGTACCTGCTGCACCTTCAACACCGCAATGATTGGTTGTTGTAAGGTGGTAGGAATACGATTGTGCATCTACATTAACTGTATTGTCTAAATGCTCACTGAAGAGATTATAGGGCTGGTTGTAGATGAGTTGCGGACCGGAACCACTGTTGCGATAAATGTTATAAGTGGAGGTTAGAGTGGTTGTTGGTTTTTCCCACAGCAATAAAATGTCGTTGAAATTATTGTCAACTGTTACCATACATAGTTCCTGAATAGGTAAATGCTTGCAAAGATCATAGGTGTAAACTGATCCGCTTGCAGAACCGTTGTCGTCGTTAAGTGGGGAACCAATCGCTATTGTATTCCCTGAAACAGAAACACAATATCCAAAATTGTCTTGCGCGGCACCGTCGCTGGCACGCAGATTCATTTCAGGTATCCAGGTGATTCCGTTGTATCTGAATAAATAAGCAGATCCGCTTTCGCTCCCTAAATCATCATTATGAAATGCTCCGCAGGTAAGTGTTCTGCCTGAAATCGAAACTGAAAAACCAAACCAATCATCAGTCAACCCGTCGGATGCGGTTAATTGCTGTTGTTGTGTCCATGTGCTACCTGTTCGGCTAAATACATAGGCTGCTCCCGAGGCCGTTGCTACAGTGTTTTTTGCGTATGCTCCTATCAGCGCCAGTGTGTCGTTAATGCTAACCGAAAAACCAAAATGATCGCCTGCAGTACCGTTGGCAGGAAGTAGCTTTTGTTCCTGTACCCAGGTAGTGCCATTAAATTGAAAAACAAAAGCAGATCCGGAGTTTACTCCCATATCATCATCCTGATAACATCCTGCAATAATTCTGTCTTTATGGAGGTCGACACTATACCCAAAGAAATTATCAATCTGGGAAGCTGGAGCTGTTAATTTCTGCATTTGATTCCAGCTAATCCCGTTATAGCGATAAACATAAACAGCGCCGTTACCCGGATTGCCATTGTTCGAACGATAAGCGCCAACTACAGCCACGGTATCGTTAATGCTAACACTATGCCCGTATTCATCGCCGGCATTCCCGTCAAACGCTATCAATTTGTATTCCTGAATCCATGCAAAACCATTGAAACGAAATATGTATGCAGAGCCTGAGTTGGTACCAAGATCATCGTCAAACGGCGCTCCGACAATTGCGACATTCCCCTTTATATCAACCGAGTATCCAAAACGATCGCCAGTTGCTGCATCCAATGCGGTAAGTATTTGCGCTTCAGTCCATGATGTTCCGTTATGGCGAAAAATATAAGCAGATCCACAGTCTGTTACAAAGGCATTGTTTCTGGGTGATCCTGATATAAGAAGACTGTCATCGACAGCTACCGAACTACCGAATTCATCGGCTGCGGCACCGTCAGATGCGTTGAGTTTGGCCTCCATTTGTGCGAATAACAAAGCAGGCCAAAATATGGCTATGCAAGCAGCAGTTAATTTCATTAGTGCTAATTACGGAGTAATACAGGAAAAAGTTGGGGGATTGTTGATAAAGTGTTTGGATGTTGAAAAACTTTGTAGTTTTATCCCATGCAGTCGATCCGCAAATTTTTCCGCTTGCTTGAGTATGCGTCCATTACAGGGATTTTGATAATGGCACTGTTGTTTTTCACAGGACATCTCAGCTTTTCCTGGCTCAAATTTTTTGTCGCTCTTTTTGATGTATTGGTAGTACTGTTTATTTTTCTCAATTGCACCGACGATTACAAAACGCCATTTGAAAAACTTTTCCGCTTAATCGGCTGGCTGGTATTGCTTACCGGTATCGTGCTGATTTTCGTTATCTATGAATCTGTTCGTCCTGATGCATACTGGCATTGGTTCAATACAATTCTTGTAACCGGGCTGTTTGCGGCTCAGCTTTCTGAGATCAACGAGCTAAAACGATCCAATGATGTACTCAAGCTGCTAAATCTGGTTGTTACGCTAGGCGCTTATACTGTGTTAATCATGACAATCCATGGATTCCCAATGAATTTTGTCTTGTTGTTTATTTTATTGGGAGTAAACATGCTTACCATGCTTGCAACAGTGCTTACCGGTAAATTGCCCTAATCATTTTTTTTCCCATATCCAGGCATCCAGGCCTGTTTGCGATTTGTACCGGTCAAGTTCAGTTTGAGCCTTGTCTTTACTTACAAAACCACCGATTGCAGCATATTGCAATCCTTTTCCGGAATCAACCATTTTTCCTTTAAATCCTGATTGAACCAACTCTTTCGTTTTTCTTCCGGCATTTTCAGAGTTTTTAAATGAGCCTGTTACTACGTAAAAGGTACCGGTTTCTGTTGGTGTTGCATCGGACGATTTTTCATTTGGAAGTGCATTGGCAATTGTTTTTTCGGTGAAGTGCTCATTCTGATTAACACCCTTTCCTGCCTTGGAGCTGGCAGGTGTTTTTCCTGACGACCCTTGTATGGGATGTGATGCAATTTCCTTCTTGCTAAAGAGTAGATTCCAGCCTTCATACAAATCGTCGAAAACAGGTTGCATCCCAAAATAGCCGGCACGAGGAGGATTGTCTTTCGGTAATGCAAGGTCTTTATAAACCATTACACTTCCTGAATAACAAGCTACCCAAATTTCGTTGGTACGTTCATTGAAGGTAATACCGATGGGGTTTTTACCTGTTGCAGCTTTTTCTGCTACTGAAAATTGTTCCAAGTCGATCTTGGAAAATGTAGCTGCTGAATAATTAACCACATATAAAAACCGATCTCCCTTACCTAATACCATTGAACGTGGAGCTGAACCAACAAAAAGTTTCTGCATTGTTCCTGTATGCAGATTGATTCTAGCAATGTTGCCTTCGTTGTTTACCGAAACATATAGCAATGAATCGCGACTATCAATGCATAGGTGGCGCGGTCCTTTTCCCACTTCCATAAATTTTGAGGAACTCAGTTCTTCAAGATCGATACGTTGAATGGATGTGCCCCCCATAACCGTGACATAAGCATACCTGCTCTTCGAATCAATTGCAATCCCTCTGGGAAAACGCCCAACATGAAATCGCTTTAACTCTTTTTCTGTTGAGAGGTCGAATAAGGTTACATCTCCACTGCTCCAATTGCTGACAAGCATTTTTTTTCCATCGGGACTAATGGCCAAGTATTTTGGAACACTTCCTGCGGGAATAATGTTTTCAATTTCGAGACTCTCGGTATTTATTTTGTAGATATATGAAATATCATATTCCTTTCCATAACAAGTGTCGCACCCCGGATGTTCGAAACCATCTCCCTGCATGCAATAATTACTGACGTAAGCATATTTCCCATCAGGCGTAAAGGCACATTCCACTGGTGCACCACGAAAAGTTCCTTCTCGGTCTTTTATTCCAAACCGGTCGGGTTGAATTCTGTCGCTGATCGTTTTTACCAGTCGGTAATTTTCATCGAAAACACTAATTGTATGGCTATACATCATGTTTTGCGCGAAGAATAATCCATTGCCATTGTGAACAATTGACTTTGGGGTTAATCCTCCCCGAATGGTTTTTTTTAAAACCAAAGTAGTGTCGTTGCCGGCAAATACGGTTGCAGGGATAAGCACAATGCATAACCTAAATAGTAGAATCCAAACGCTATTTGTGCACCCCGGCATTGGGTAAAAATACGAATACTGGCCTTTTGGTTTGGTACTTGCCTCTAAAAAGGAGAAATTAGGCCCATAAATCATTTTCATGAAAAAGCAATTATTCCTCCTTTTAGCATTGATAGCGAGTCAATTTTCATATGCAGAAGAGGGGATGTGGATCCCGTCGCTACTGAAAAAACTGAATGCAAATGAACTTAAAGCTGCCGGATTGAAAATCCCTGTAGAAAAAATTTGGTCAACACAAGAAAGCAGTATCAAAGATGCAATTGTCCATTTTGGAGGCGGTTGCACAGCTGAAGTTTTGTCGTATGAAGGATTGATCCTGACCAATCACCATTGCGGGTATTCGCAGATACAGGCGCATAGTTCGCTGGAGAACGATTACCTAAAGAATGGTTTTTGGGCAATGAACAGAACGGAGGAGTTGCCAAATCCCGGACTCACCGTTTCTTTTGTTGTTGATATGGTGGATGTAACCGACCAGGTGATGCGTGGGTGTATTGATGAGAATGGTCGTGTGAACAATGAAATCATAAAAGCAAATATTGAACGTGTTCGTCAGGCGAATGCGAAAGACGGATATGAAATTGCTGTTCGTCCTTTCAATTATGGTAACAGTTTCTTTATGATCATAACAGAAACCTACCGTGATGTTCGTCTGGTTGGCGCACCTCCGTCATCGATTGGTAAGTTTGGTGGTGATACTGATAACTGGGTTTGGCCTCGTCATACGGGTGATTTTACCTTGTTTCGGATTTATGCAGGCAAGGATAATCGTCCTGCTGATTACTCTCCTGATAACGTACCTTATCGCCCTAAATATTCTTTGCCGGTATCGATGATGGGAGTTAGGGAAAACGATTTCACTATGGTATTTGGTTTTCCCGGTACTACCCAACAATTTCTGCCTGCAGCTGCTGTGGAGTTTTTGGTGAAGCATAGAAATCCTGCCAGAATAAAAATGCGCGAAACGGCACTCAATATCATCGACACTGATATGCGGTCTTCTGATTTGATCCGTATTCAGTATTCTGCTAAACAGGCGCGGATCAGCAATTATTATAAAAAATGGATAGGGGAAAATAACGGATTGATCAGATTGAATGCAATTGACAAGAAAAAAGAATTGGAGAGGGAGTTCATCGATCGCGCAAAAAGAGACCGCAATGATCTGGGACGTTTTGGCCAGTTACCGGATCGATTTGTTGATCTGTATATCGCATGGCAACCTTTTGGAACAGCGTATGATTATTTTTCAGAACTGGTTTATTCCGGCCCGGAATTTCTCCGCTATGCACAAGGCTTTGAGAAATTGGTGGAATCCTATTCCGTAAAATCGGTCGGTAACGAAGGTAAGAGCCTGCTGAATAAAATTTCAGCTGCTGTTCCGGGATATTTTAAAAATTACAATGCAGCAACCGATAAGAAATTATTTGTTGCACTTTTTCCAATGTATTTGGACGGTACCCCAGAAGCACTGCGGCCCGATGGCATTCCGGCAATGAAGAAAAAATACAAAGACGATTGGAATCTTTTGGCCAATGAGATATTTTCAAAAAGTGTATTTACCGATAAAGGTCGACTTGAGAAGTTTCTGAAAGGATTTTCCTCCTCATCTGCCAAAAAACTTTCAGTTGATCCGGGTTGGGTGGTAATGAAGATGGTTTATGATACCTATAGAAAAAAGGTTGAAGCTACCTACAGAAGTGGAGCAATACAGCAGGAAGTTATGATGGCCGATTATGTTGCAGGACTGATGAAGTTTTTCCCTGATAAAAAATACTGGTATGATGCCAACAGCACGTTGCGTTTGACCTACGGAAAAGTGGAAGGTTCTAAACCCCGCGATGGTATCATTTACGATTATTACACTACTGTTGAAGGAATGATGGAAAAATACAAAGCAGGTGATGAGGAGTTTGATGTAGCTCCAAAAATGATCGAGCTGTGGAAAAACAAAGATTATGGTCCATATGGATTCAAAAATGAAATGCCGCTTGCATTCACTGCCTCTAATCACACAACAGGAGGAAATTCCGGTTCTCCGGTTTTAGATGCTAATGGTTATTTAATTGGAATTAATTTCGACAGAAGTTGGGAGAGCACAATGAGCGATGTAATGTTTGATCCTGAGCGCTGCAGAAATATTGCAATGGATATTCGCTATTTGTTGTTCGTTATTGACAAGTTTGCAGGAGCCGGTCATTTATTGCGTGAAATGGAATTGATGACACCGGAGAAAATGATAGAAAAGAAAAAAATGGAAGATCATCAGGCAATTCTCGCCATTACAGAAAAGATCAGATCCAATCCTGATAAGACAGAATTGTTATTTGAAAGGGTACATCTGTATTTCTCGTTGCGCATGTTTCGTGAGGCGGAGACCGACTTGCGGGCTTTAATAGCTTTAAGTCCAAAATCAGTTGAAGCCTTCCATCTGCTGGGTATGGCATTGATTGAACAAAAGAAATACACCGACGCCATTAAAGAACTCGATAGAGCAATTGCAATGGACAAGCAAATGTGGGAAGCAGTTCTTGATAAGGGTATTGCATTAAGTGAACTGAAACGGTATGATGAAGCGGTACGCGTGTTTACCACGTTTATTAGTGCAAATAGTTTTGATCATCGCGGATATTACAACAGGGGTATAACCTATCATTTAATGAACCGTTCAGTAGAAGGATGTGCTGATCTGATGGTGGCTGAGAAATTGGGAGGGAATCGGGAGAATTTCATTCGAAAACAATTATGTGAATGATTTTTTTGTGGATTCATCACCTTTTAAATCGTTTTTGTGTAAAGACAATGGAGCTGTTTCAAATAGAATTAATAAATTAGTTTACCTAACCGGAATACAATGAAACGCTATTTACTATTCACATGTTCTCTGTTAGTCGCTTTTACGGCTCAATCGCAAACCCGTCAGACAATCGCCAATGGCCTGGCAACAAATCCGCTTATCTGGAATTGTACCTGTGTCCCTCAGCCTGGCGATGTAATTGTAATTGCGCATAACCTTACACTTAACGTTGATTTCGGATATACTTCCGGATCCCTTACAGTTAATTCGGGTGCTTCCATTACCGGTGATTTGCCAACCCGAAATTTGGCTGTTGCCGGAGGAGCATTTACCAATAACGGAACTGTTACAATTGGTAATCTTTACCATGGTGGTGGTACCTTCAACAATAGCGGAACTATAAATGTAGGAAATGCATTCGCTTCTGATTTACTAGCTGTGACTGCAAATTCGGGTACATTTTCAATTGCCGATTCTCTTTATATCAACACAAATGCTACACTGAATAATTCAGGAAATCTTTCCGCTCCTTCAACTGCAGCAGCCGGAACGTTTACCAATACGGGGAATTTTACGGGGACAGATGTTTGGAACCTCGGGACCCTTAACCACAATGCCAGTAGCTTTGCGATCGCAAATTTATACACCAATGGCTCAGTAGTTACCAACGCGCCTATGACAATCAGTGGTGATTTCTGGAATGCCGAAAACGTTGATATTAACCATAACCTGACAATCGGAAACAGTTTGATCATTGGTGATACTTTGGGAGGTCCTGCTGTTTTTAATAATGATGGAGTGATTTCGATTGGCGCAGACCTTACCAATTCCAAAAGCATTACAGGAACCGGTCGTTTTTGTGTTGCACAAATCACAACCAATTCGGGTACGATAAGCGGTGTTGATATTTGTGATCTGACTGGTGGTGCTATCGATTTCAATTCAGGAACGATCGCCATGAATGTCACTTTTTGCGCAACCCCCTGCGGAATTGGAGTTGATGAGGGATCGTTATCTGACGAAACGATTGTTAGTGTTGTGCCCAACCCATTCAATGATCAGTTTGAGATCCGTGCCAATGCGAAAGCAAATTATACCTTAACTCTGGTGAATAATATTGGTCAGACCATTCTCTCAACTTCATTTATGGGTGATCGTCTGATGCTGGATGGTTCCGGGCTTGCTTCCGGTGTTTATTTCTATCGACTTACTTCTGACAACGGGAATACCGCCAGCGGACAGTTGATTCGGCAATGAGTTCGTGGGTAGAAGAAGAGGGAAGGTTGGTAAAAGAGTATTCTTTTTCGTCTTATCCTGCAGCGACTGCATTCATTTTACAATTGGCCTTTTTGGCTGAGCAACAGAACCACCATCCTTCCATTTATTGGGATTACCTGAAGGTGAAAGTCCTGTTGTGTACACATGATCGTTCCAATTCTATTACAGAAATGGATCTTCGTTTTGCCGCTTCGGTTGATGCTTTATCGTAGAAAAACACACTTTAATTTGGCTTTGTCAGTTTTTTCGTTTATGTTTGATGAGATTTCTGTCAAATAATCTTTTTTACTATGTTTTTTGCGCCCAATCTTAAGCTTTTGCGTTTGCGAAAGGATCTTTCTCAGGAGGAGCTATCAGGCATGCTTGAAGTTACCCGATCCTCATTAAGTGGTTACGAGAACGGTACAGCCGAGCCAAATTTTGCAACCCTTATCCGGATCTCCAATTTTTTTAAGGTTAGCATTGATAAGTTGCTCAAGCTTGAATTGTCAAGTTTATCTGATCCCCAGCTTTCGGAGATTGAAAGTGGTTATGATATTGATTTGGGTGGGAATAAATTGCGTGTGTTGGCTACAACTTTGGATGCTGATGGTAACGAAAACATTGAGCTTGTCCCTGAAAAAGCGCGTGCGGGGTATATGGCCGGATATGCAGATCCTGATTTCATTAAAGTCTTGCCTACATTCAGTCTACCTTTTTTGTCGCGTGATAAGAAGTACCGCACATTTACCATATCCGGAGATTCCATGCCACCTGTTCCTTCCGGGTCCTTTGTAACAGGTGAGTATGTACAGAACTGGAATACTTTAAAAAGTGGTTATCCTTATATTCTGGTAACCAAAGACGATGGTATTGTATTTAAGATTGTATACAACAAGATCAAAGAGAATAAATCGCTGCAATTGGTTTCAACAAATCCATTATACGATCCCTACGAGGTTGATGTGAGGGATGTGCTGGAGGTTTGGAAGTTTGTGAATTTTATCTCCAACGAATTGCCTGATCCCGGTGCAGAGCGCGACGATCTTTCTTCTGTGGTATTGAATCTCCAAAAAGAAATCCGACAAATAAAAAATGTCCTGCGTGAGAAGAAATAATCCTCGCAATCGTTAAATTTTTGTTTGAGCGAATTACCTTAAATCAGTCGCTGATTAAAAGCTGTGGTTTATTTGTATTTTCACCATTGTAAATCTGTTTTCTATGCAATCCGGTGGTATACGGTTAAACAAATACATCAGTGAAAGCGGCTTGTGTTCAAGGCGTGAGGCGGATCGGTTCATTGAACAGGGGAATGTATTCATTAACGGACGCAGAGCAAAAATCGGCGACCAGGTAAAGGCCGGCGACCGTGTTCGCGTTAATGGACATGATTTAGAGCCCAGGGAAAAGGAAAATCTGGTATTTATCGCATTGAATAAACCTGTTGGTGTTACTTCTACCACAGAAGAAGGTGTGCGCGATAATATTGTTCAGTTTGTAAATCATACACAGCGGATTTTTCCAATCGGACGTTTGGATAAGGATTCACAGGGCCTCATTTTTCTGACGAACAACGGTGATCTGGTCAACAAAATATTGCGCGCTGGAAACCAGCATGAAAAGGAATATGTGGTTACGTTGAACAAACCGCTCACAGATGCAGTAATTCAAGGAATGGCGAACGGTGTTCCAATGTTGGGCGTAACAACGAAAAAATGCAAGATCGTTCAAGAAGCGGCTACGGTGTTTCGGATCGTTCTGGTTCAAGGATTGAACAGGCAGATCCGTCGCATGTGTGAGCATTTTGGTTATGATGTCATTAAACTTGAACGTGTTCGTATTATGAACATTTCATTGAAAGGACTCGCTCCGGGAGATTGGAGAGAGTTAACGAGTCAGGAAATGGAATCGTTGATGAGTATGATCAAAGATTCAAGTTCAGAAGCTCTGGTGAAACCAAAACAGAACCAACCTGCAAAGAAAAAACCGAATACCGGGCATTCCGTAAAAGCACCGTTCAAAGGAAAAAGAAATAATTCTCAAGGCTCCCATTTCGGTGAGCGAGGTTCGAAGAATTCAGGTAAACAGAATGGGAAAAAGAGGAGATAAATCTCAATCCCAAATCAATTCAAAATTTATTTTCGATTGTAAAATTTCATACCCAACAACAAATGATGTTGTTTAAGGTGTCCTTCTGTTACAACAAAAACTTTTCCGGTAGTGTCGCTGTAAAGGATTTCCGGATTCAGAGTGAGAGGTACAGTACCTTGGTGCATTCCTGTTAGCAGTGTGATTTGTATTTGACCATTTGGGAATACACGTGCCCAGTTCGTTCCGTAGCCTGTCGATTCACCAAATTCATCTGCTTTTTTCTTTTTTCCTGTTTTCGTCAGCTGATCATCGAAAATTACTTTGTTAAACAAGATGTTTAAGGTGTCATTGTACAAAAAGTAATTGTAACTACTCCATTTTCCATCGTCACCCCAGGACTCTTGTTTTTTGCGGATGGATTTACCCCATTTGATATTTCCCCGTTCATCGTAGTTTAAAATGAAAAGATCTTCGTAAGTATATCTTTCTGAAGTTTTTTCAGTGACCTGCTGCGTTTTTTCTGCAATGAGGTACATCCCTCCGTTTTCCTGCGCAATGAGGTGGTGCAAATTAAATCCAAACAGTGCAGTGCCTGATTTACTTGCATCCTTTTTTGCCATAAATAATGTAAGAATTTCACTATTAAGTGATTCATTGTGTTTCACTGCAACTCCTGTTTTCGAGTCGAATGCAAAATAAAAGCAGCCTTCATAGGAGTCATATCCCTGAGTAGAATAAAATCCCGCTACGCCGAGGTTGCCGTTTTGCAACAATGCTGCGCGTATGTCTGAAATGAAAATATTTCCTAGTTGAAGTGGTTTTTCGCTGATGATTGTTCCCTTCGCTTCTGCGGCAAGTATGTAATACTTGAATGTTTCTTTATCACGATCCTTTTTAATGAGATACAGATCACCTTTGTTGTTTACATAAGGAATATTTACAGTTTGATTTTTGCTGAGAATGGAAAAGGAGTGTGTCTTAGTCCAAACCTGATTGAGGTCGGTGTCATAGCGGTGCAATGCAATGGTTTCGTTTTTTGCCTTGTCGTAAATGTTTTCCCGTAATACAACCATGAATTGATGGTCGGGTGAAACGTTTACACGGAACCGGCCTGTATTACCTGCATTGTATGCCGGTAATCGGTCAATTTCTTTTCGTTCGTCTTCCAGAATTCCTTTTTCTGTAACAGGATAAGCGAATAAAATAGATGCTTTTTCGGATGCAGAGAATTTTGAAACCAGCAGGTAGGTGACATCTCCTAGGGTTATTACTTCAACAAAGGAAAGACGATCACTTTCCGGTATCGTAAATTTGTGGGTACTGAATTCTGCACGGTTGTTTTCATGATCAAAAACTTCAACAGTATAACGGGTAGCGTCGCCTTTGTAATTTGAACGGACAACCAGCTTGTAGTTTTTCCATTCGGAAATAGAACATAGGTTTAAATCCGATTGTGTGCTTGAAATGATCTTTCCTCTGGAATATTCAGGTGATGTCAGCGGCTGGGCAACGAGAGAAAAAGTTGTATGAAGAGCAAAAAGTAGTAACAGTGTTCTCATAGCGCAATGCAGGTAAATAAGTGTTCAGTTGTTTTGGTTGCAAGAACGATGCCGTTTTTCATTGCGACATCAATTCAGCGGTAACTACCAGTCGTTTGTTTGCCGGAAAACCATTGGTGACCAGGGTAACGGATCGTACATTTTTGCCGGTGTATCCGGTGGTATTAAAAGTCACCACTATTTCTGCGGTTCCTCCGGGTGGAATGGGTTCCCGTGAATACTCTACAGAAATACAATCGCAACCGATCATGATGTTTTCAATTTTTAACTCTCCTTTTCCGGTATTCTTAACTGTAAATGTTGTTTTAAGAGTTGAACCCGATTTAGCAGCACCGAAATCATGCGACTCCTTATTCACCCTCATCTCGCCCTGAATGCTGTCTTTGTTTGCGCGTTGAACGGTTTGCACTTCAATTTTACGTTCTAAAGCGGCAGATCTGCTGTAAACTGAGTTTCTGGTGTCGTGAAAATTATCGCTCACAACATTGCTTGCCGAATATTCCCCAAATGGAATTTTTACAAAAAACAACTGACCGCCATTTGGTGCTGTTCCTTCGAGATAGGGAATGAAAACACCGCCTTCGTATTCGCGTAAAAAATTGATCAGACTCTGAATTCTTCTTTTGGTGAGGTGCACATTGTAATCTGTTTTTGCAAGAGGTGATGCAAATCCTTTTATGGAAAGTTCAATCTTTTGTCCTTTTTCCAATTCGGCTAATAGCAAACGGGTGAAAATTGCAAGATCACTCACTCCCTTATCAACGTAATCAATGAAAAAATTCTCAATATCATCCTGTGCCTTAATCGCTTTGTCAGCAGCAAGTCCTTTTGAGTATTCTTCCTTGTATTTGTCGATCATGGCCGTGTACGCGTTATATGTTGTAATGTAATTCAACTTAGTTGTAGTATCATTGCTGCGAGGATTCGGTTCATCGTTGTGAAAATATAATGTTACAGGCAGGTATTTGTTCAGGTCTTCCAGCGATTTGTAAGGTATTGTGTCTTGCGGAATTTCCTTGCGGGGAAACTCTACCAGGTAAATGTCATTGCAGCAGGTTGGACTTTTTACAAATAAGCTCCCTTTACGGTTTGATGTTAAAAAGCCTACATATTCAGAGGGAAAAACTGAATAGTACATGTCGTTCCATTGCGTGTTCAACGGAAATCCAAGGTTTTGTGCTGCACCAAATTTTTCAGGTGTACCGTTGGATCTGAAAATATCAAAGCCTCCAAAACCATCGTGCCAGGTTGATGAAAAATACAAAGCTCCTTCTTCACTATCGTAAAAGGGCGTGATTTCATCGTCAATACTATTTACAGTTTTCCCTGCATTGCGAGGTTTGGTATGGTCGCCCTTTGCAGTTATTTCGCTCGACCAGATGTCAAGTTTTCCTTCTCCGTTTGGCATGTTGCTAACGAAAAATAAAATGTCGCGCTCTCCAATTTTTGCTATCATGGGTTGCGTTGAGGTATAGCCCTCTTTGTTTACACCGCCATTGGCTTCTTTTGGAGTTCCATATTTTCCATTGCGAATTTCGCTGTACATGATCTTGCATTCGGTTCCAATACAACGGGTAAAATAAAACCGTGAACCATCGGAACTGTAACAGCCATTTGCATTGTGCGAAAGGATGGAGTTGATTGTAGTGTCAAGCGCCTGACTTGTGCTAAAGGCAGAACCTTGTCGGGGATTTTTGTAGACTTTAATTTTGTAATGGGGATCGTGAATCTCCAGATCTCCTTTTACATTATCGGCCCTTAGCGATGCATAATACAATACTGAATCAACCCAAGCACTTCCAAATTCCGAATCGGTGGTATTGACCTTTTCTCCTGCATTGTAAATTTTAAAACCGGTTGTGTCTTTTTTATTGGCTTTCATTGCAAAGGAACAGGATTGCATCTCCTGTTTTGATTTCAGGTATTCAAATGATTTCTTATTTCGTGAAAATTGCTTGTTTACCATTTTGAAATTTTTCTGCGCTTCCTTGTATTTGCCATTGTATTTCTGCATGCTGGCAAGGTAGTAGAGGCTTAAAGGAAAGATTTTGGTTTCTTCGCGATAATGAACTTTTGAATAGGCAGCTTCCGCTTTTTCATAGTCGTTATACAGTCGCAAACATTCCGCATAACGCCATAAAACGTTAATGTCGAGACTGTCGATGTCCAGTGCCTTTTTGTAATAAAGCGACGCGCTGTAGTAATCGCCTGCATCCCAATTTTTATCAGCGAACTTTACGTACTGTTTATAGGTTTGCGCTCCTGCAGAGAAGGCTACACACAAACAGAGTGTAAGGAGAAGAATCCGCATATCAGATGTAGTTCGGGCAGATCCTGCGTTGGATCATTTTTGGTTTGTACACATTCAGAATGCGGATAACCGCAAATTCAATTCCACCACGGTATCTACTCGCAGGATTAAGATCGGAGATGTTGATGTCGTAGCTGATTCCTGCAACCCAATCATCGTAGTCAATACCAACACTGAGGTAGCCTGCATCTTTTGCACGGTAGAATAATCCTGCTCTTACAGCGCGATAAATACCTTTTTCATTTACAAGGATGTAACGCACTTGTGATCCAAGTAGAATTTCCTGGTAAGTGCCTTGGAATTGCACCAAAACAGACGGTACAATTTCAATTTCGTCGTTGATGGCATAGTTGAATGTGGCATGCAAATTAAATCTTCTGTCGAGTTTAATGGTGGTTATATCAAAATAACTTTGTTTGGGTTTGGTGATATTACCAAGCGAAATCCCTCCACTGATAAAATTTCGTTTTCCAAGCTTTTTGTAAAATGCTGTTCCCAATTGAAGATTCAGATAGGCTCTGCTTTCTCGTTGAAAATTTTCTCCGTTTCCAAGTGAGGCATCATATGCTATGCCATTGTACTGATTGTCGAAATAAAGCGCACTGTAGCTCAAGTTACGACTGGTAATTCCTGTTACAGCTCCAACAGATACTCGTAATGTGCTGTCGCCTCCCGGATGAAAACCATAGGAACCTGCCAGGTCGAATTGAAAGGTGCGAAAACGCGAATCTCCTGCAATGTCATGATTGATCCTTACGCCGGCGCCCCATCCTTTTTTTTCTAAAAAATTATTTGCATCAGCAGATAGTGAAAAGGTGGAGTAGGGTACAGTAACACTTCTCCATTGGTTGCGAAAGTTACCGGCAAATCGGTAGGTACCCTCAAACAGACCTGTATTACCGGGATTTAGATTTAATGGCGATAAATCAAACTGCGAAAAATGAATGTCCTGAGCCTGGCCATTGATGAATGGAAGAACAAGCAGAAAAATCAGGATATGTGCCTTTGGGAACATCTCCTAAAAATAGCAAAAAGTTCGATTCAGTGCAAGTGTTTAAACAAGCGCGTTGAGCCTGTCTATATACTCCAGGGTGTTGTTTTCCAGGTCGGTATAAATAGCCTTGTAAGCAGCGCCGGGATTCTCAGCCTTTCTTGCCTGACCAAAACGGTGCATCAGATCGTTGCGTAATTCAATGGCATCATTCAATAAGGGACGGATTTTTTCTTCACCTGCCTTTTGAAGTTCGATAAGTGTAAGACAATCGTCAATCACATCATAACAGAATGAATTGATCAGTTGTTTAAGGTCTTTACGCGATGCCATATAATTAGTTTGAGACAAAGATAGTCAAATATTGAATATAGGTTTTTAGTGAAAATCCAATAGGGCAAATTCAATTTTTTCCGGATATGTTGATTTTAGTTGAGGCATATATTTGCCTCATGATTTCCAATTCACTTTTCTTTTCCACCCAACTTTGGTGGTGGCAGTCGCTCTCCCTCAACAGTGGAGCGGGTGCTTGGTATTGGTGATTGTTCAGCAGAATTCTCAGCCATTCAGGTCCGCCTTCTCAGCGGGCCTTTTTTATTTCCCATTTTTCATTTTTCCCATCAATTCCTTTTGGTTATGCCATTGAACATACACATCAATCAGAAAACATTCAACGCCGATTTGCTTACACCCGTTGCGCTATA
>JBKBUQ010000209.1:0-4597 GCA_046289975.1 Flavobacteriales bacterium
GATCAACAACTCCGCGTCGCTTACACCGTTGCAAACTCGACGCGTGCTGCCGTTGAGGTACATCAGAAAACACATAATTATATTTTCGAAACGTCTTACGTGTTATTTTAAGGCTGTCGGCAATCATGTTTCCTAATCCCAAAGAGGAATGGATTACCGGTCCTACAACACCAATATCCCAGGAGGGGCGCTGCAGATCGCGTTTACAGGAGCTTAGCCCCCACACCAGGGAGAGGGCAGGCAACAGGAGGAGAAAGGACTTTTTCATCTATGCCTAAATGTACAAAAATCCCTTTCTCATTGATTTAGGAATGAGTTTTCGGTTGGTTTAAACCGGAAAGCTGCAGGACTTTGTCCCGGAAATTGACTTTTCTGCGTAAAAATTATTGAAAATTGCCTGAACAGGGTAATTTTGCGCCATGTTTGGATTAACCCTCAGGCGTTTTCTTGTTTCATGGTTGTTGTCGTCCGGATTAATGATCATGCTTTCGCTGGTTTGGCATGGGGTAATTTTAAATGATTTACGGAACCTGCCTTTCGACGGGAGTTTTTTTCTAGTGCTCACGGGTTTGGCTTACCTGGCTATTGGGTTTTTGCTGAACGTTTTAATTCTGAATATCGAATTCAACGAAAACCACTTCTTCAAACGTGCATTGTTGGGAGGTGCATTGGGATTTTTCATTTACCTCATTGTCCTTACTCTCGGAATATCCTACCATACTCGCGGATTTGAACATTTGGTCATCGATTTTTCATGGCAGATGATCGAGCAGGCTGTTGGTGGTATGATAGTAAATCTGTGCCTGAATATTTACAGGAGAATGGATGCCATCGAAGGTCTCGAATAAAAGGTTTTCATTTGGGAATAGCGCTGAACCTAATGTGGTTTAATTACTGAAATTTTAATCGATTAGAAATAGGGGAGGAGTGCTTGCCTGACCTCATGGAACGGTTTGATCCCTTTGGTGCAGCAGTAAGGAAATTCTCCTTATGCCAATATTTACTTGCTTAAAGAATGCTTTCAGTCGGGGCTTTTCTTATTTTCGCTGACTAAGACTTTGCTATGCATTCCCCTACAAAAGATGAATTGATTGCTTCATTCGATCCGGATGGAGTTGGACAAAACAACGGTAATCTTTTTGGTTTACCCTTTTCCTATGAGCATTCGCGTGTTGCTATTCTGCCTGTTCCATGGGATGTAACTGTTTCTTATAACGAAGGCTCGGCCAATGGTCCGGCTGCAATTTTAGAAGCTTCGCCTCAACTCGACTTTTATGATCCGGATGATTCGGAGGCCTGGAAGATTGGGTTTCATCTTTTACCTATCAGTAGGGAATGGCGGCAATTAAGTGAGCAGTTCCGGGTAAAATCTGTTGAATACATTTCTTTTTTGGAAAATGGCGGCGCGGTAGAAAATGATTCTGCTATGTTGGAGGTGCTGAATGAAGTCAATGAAGCGTGTAAGGTTTTGCATCAACGCGTAAAAGAAAGAGCGCTTGATTTAATGAAAGAAGGTAAAATGGTTGCGCTGCTTGGTGGTGATCACAGCACTCCTCTCGGATTGATTCAGGCATTATCGGAAAAGCATTCAGATTTCGGTATACTGCATATTGATGCACATCTCGATTTGCGAAGAGCATACGAGGGATTTACCTATTCTCATGCCTCAATTATGTACAATGTGCTGCAGTTGCCTCAGGTTGAACGATTGGTTTCAGTAGGAATACGTGATTATTGCAGGCAGGAAGCAGAGCTGGCCAATGATTCGGAAAGAAGAGTGAGGGTGTATTACGATGCAGATATGAAAAAAGATCTTTACGAAGGTGTTACATGGCAGGCCATTTGCGAAGACATCGTTGCGCATTTGCCACAGGAAGTTTATGTGAGTGTGGATATCGACGGACTTGATCCAAAACTTTGTCCTAACACAGGAACCCCGGTTCCGGGTGGGCTCGAATTTGAACAGGTTGTGTATCTGTTACGTACATTGGTTGGCAGTGGTCGAAAAATAATAGGATTTGATCTAAATGAGGTTTCTCCTGGTGATAACGACTGGGATGCAAACGTTGGGGCACGGATGTTGTGGAAGCTATGTGTGTTTCTTTCACAATCTAATAATCTGAAGCCATGATTTATGCTCGTCTGATCACAGTCGTTTTTCTTTTTTGTTCTTCATTCGCATTAGCGCAGCGGGTTGATCTTCGCAAGATCGATCATTATACAGAAAATGCCAGAAAGGATTGGGATTGTCCGGGTCTTGCCGTTGGAATTATTCACAATGATTCGGTAGTTTTTGCAAAAGGATTTGGAACGGTCAGTTCGGATAGCGAAAAGCCTGTTGATGCCAATACATTGTTTGGAATTGCATCCAACACCAAGGCATTTACAGCAGCTGCAATTGCAACGTTTGTTGACGACAAAAAAATTGAATGGGATGAAAAAGTTGTGCAGTTGCTACCTTATTTCAGATTGTACAACGATTATGTGACCAATGAAATAACGCTTCGCGATATATTATCACACAGAACAGGTTTGCGCACTTTTAGCGGTGATCTGATCTGGTACGGAAGTGAACATAAACCCCGGGAGATCATTGAGCGTGCGCGTTACTTAAAGCCTGCATACGGGTTTCGCGCACACTATGGCTACAGCAATATCATGTACCTCACTGCAGGAGAAATTGTCGCATCGCTGCATGGAAAGTCCTACGAAAATTTCATCATAGAGAAATTTTTTAAACCCCTTGGGATGGAACGCAGTAATGTTTCGATTCGGCATCAGAAAAAAGACGAGAATGTTGCCCAGCCTCATGCCAAAGTGGATGGAAAGTGGATTCCCATTCCTTACGTAAACTGGGATAATATTGCTCCGGCGGGTGCCATTAACTCTACAGTGACCGATATGCTGAAATGGATCAGACTTCAACTCAATAGGGGGCAACTGGATAATAAAGTGTATTGGAGCGAACGTCAATCCCGCGAAATGTGGTTGCCGCAAACCATCGATAATGTTTCTTCTTTTTCAGAGCGACTCCATCCTTCCAAGCATTTTTCTGCTTACGGATTGGGTTGGGATCTCTTTGATTTTTATGGTTACAAGATTGTCAACCATAGCGGAGGGCTAGATGGTATGATTTCGCATGTATTCATGATTCCTGAATTGAATATCGGTTGTGTAATTCTTTCCAATTCAGCCACCAGTTTACCCTATGCATTGATGCACCAGTATCTGGAAATTTTGATTGGCGATCCCAATGAGAACGATTGGAGCGCTACCTACCTCGGTTTTGCAAAGGGATTTGAAGAGTATGTTGAAGAAAAAAACAAAGAAAAGGAACGCATCCGAAAAAAGGGTGTGAGTCCAACTTTTGATATGAAAAATTACACCGGCATTTACAGTGGAAATGTTTATGGCAATGCAAAAGTGGATATTCGTGAAGGTAAATTGTATTTACGATTGATGCACACCCCAACCATGCAAGGATATTTGAATCATTGGGAGGAAGATGTTTTCAGTATAGTTTTAACCGATCACCCTTCATTGCCAAAAGGAGAAGTCACTTTTGTATTGGATGAGGATAAAACCAAGGTGATGCGATTAGTAATAAATATCCCAAACCCTGATTTCGATTTTACGGAACTGGATTTTAATAAAGTAAAATGAACGCAATAAGGGCGACAGGGCTTTTTTTCGTATTGACAGGCGTCCTTTTGATGGCCTCATGTCGGAACGAAACGAAGTCTGTCCCTAAAAAGCGATTTGCGGCAGCAGGAGATACTTCGGATTTGTTTTTGCATAAATCCATTCCAACGTATGCGAAGGGATTTATTATTGAATATTACCCGACTTTTAAGAAAGTAAAAGTAGTTGATCCCTCCGATTCAACTATTGTTTTCGGTACTTATATTCTTGCGGAAAGAGGCAAGTCATTTTCTGCAACTACCACAGATATCGTTGTGGAAATTCCACTTACCAGCGTAGCGAGTGTGTCAACCACTCATCTGGCATTTCTGGGGCATCTGAATGTTTTGGATGCGTTAACCGGATTCAGCGGCATGAAATATGTGCAGCATAAAGATGTTTTGAGCCGGTATAAAAAAGGATTGATCAAGGAGATTGGACGTGAGACGGATCTGAATAAGGAAAAGATTTTTGAGTTGGCACCCGATATTTTAATGGTATATCCCTACGAAGGAATGGATTATTCCTGGGCACAAAAAGCCGGTATTCCGGTCGTGTATAATTCGGATTATCTGGAGTTGACTCCACTGGGAAAGGCGGAATGGATCAAGTTTTTCGCTTTGTTTTTTAATGCGGAAGAAAAAGCGAATGAATGGTTTAAAAAAGTTGAGAATGAATACATCGCTCTTATTAAACGAGCGGATCATTCAGGTGATTCTCCAACTGTATTTTCTGGAATGGCCTATAATGGAGAATGGTATGTACCGGGAGGCAATAGTTTTGCAGCAAGATTATTGTTGGATGCGGGTGGAAATTATTTGTGGAGAGACGATGAACATAACAATTCGCTTACCTGTAATATGGAAGTAGTTATGGATAGAGCCATGAATGCAGAGTGGTGGGTGATTGTAGGTGC
>JBKBUQ010000210.1:0-4592 GCA_046289975.1 Flavobacteriales bacterium
CGTATATTCTACACTCGCTGCTTTATTGATGGCACTGGCCTGGCCGTTCATTGGTTCGCTCTGGCCTGTGGTTTTTATAGCCTTGGTTCCTATGCTTTTGTTGGAGGAACATGTTTTTCGCAAAGGGTATCGTCCGCGTAAAGTCTTTCTGCACGCTTACTGGTTTTTTCTGGTATTCAATTGTGCAACTACCTGGTGGATCTGGTATGCTTCGGCCGGTGGTGCGGTGATGGCGTTTTTTTTCAATGCTTTGTTAATGGCCACTCCCTTTTGGCTGTTCCATGTTACACGTCGCCGTGTTGGTTCACGCGAAGGGATGATCGCTTTTTTTCTTAATTGGCTGGCTTTCGAATACCTGCACTATAGTTGGGAATTGTCATGGCCCTGGTTGTCGTTCGGTAATGTTTTTGCGATAGTTCCTTCTCTTGTACAATGGTATGAGGTTACCGGTGTAACAGGTGGAACGCTTTGGATTTTGGTGTTGAATTTTCTTTTTTTCCGGATTGTTCGTGATGTGTTCTGGTTGCAGAAACAAAACATGAAGGAACAAGTACCGCGTTTCATTTTTATTGCACTGCTTCTCTTTGCACCAATCCTCATCAGCCTGAAGATGTATTCTTCCTGCTCCGATAAGGGTGCGCCTGTGGATATTGTAATTGTTCAGCCGAATATTGATCCCTACAACGAAAAATTCGGTGGATTGACAATGAAGGCACAGTTCGATATTTACGCTGATCTCGCCAGGAAAAGTCTGGATGAAAAAGTGGAATACCTGCTCGGACCGGAGACACAGATTCCTTTTTCAGTAAATGAAGATGCAATCGACAGCAACACAGCTGTAAAAGCGTTCAGGAATCTGTGCAGTGATTATCCGCAATTGAAAATTGTAACGGGGATGTCGAGCTACACGGTTTTTCGAGAAGGAAGTCGCCAATCACCTACTGCAAAACCTACTTCAGAACCTGGATATGTGTACGATCATTTTAATGCTTCCCTGCAAATAGAGAACAATGCAGCCGTGCAGGTGTACCACAAAATGAAACTTGTGCTCGGTGTCGAAAAAGTTCCATTTTCCGGATGGTTTCCCTTCCTGGAAAAGCTGGCACTCGATATGGGGGGAAGTAGTGGTTCAATGGGGTCTGAACCTGCACCCAAAGTTTTTACTGCACAAAAAGATCCGCGTCATGTAGTTGTTCCTGCCATTTGCTACGAATCGATTTACGGTGAACACCTCGCAGAATTTGTGCGACTGGGTGGTGATTTGATTTTTGTAATTACCAACGACGGTTGGTGGGAGGACACTCCGGGTTACAAGCAGCACATGTCGTATTCGCGATTGCGCGCCATCGAAAATCGCAGAAGCATCGCGCGCTGTGCCAATACCGGTGTTTCCTGTTTCATCAATCAGCGAGGAGATGTAGTGCAGCAAACCAAATGGTGGGAGCCCGCAGTGTTGCGCGGAGTGGTTTTTGCCAATACGGAACAAACCTGGTTTACCCGCCACGGCGATTTTATCGGACGCAGCGCTTTGTTTGTGGCTTTGTTGCTTGCCTTCTACACCCTCGCCCGAATGCTAATGGGTAAGACCGCCTCTAAAAAGGAAATCTGACACAAAAAGCATCACACATCCCGGAACAACACGCTGACCCCATCCGGAAATTTTAAATCCGAATCAACAGTAATTGGTAATTGGGTAATTGGTAATTGGGTAATTGGTAATTGGGTATCTGGGGAATTGGTAATTGGGTATCTGGGGAATTGGTAATTGGGTAATTGGTATTTGGGTAATTGGTAATTGGTAATTGGGTATAAGTTAAAAGATATTTGGTAATCCAGAAGCTTGCGGTTGGGACTGGTTGGGTGTTGATTCGTTTTGCGTTATCGTCCTCGTTCTCCGTTCACTGTTTACCAATACGAAAAATGGTTAATTTGCGCTATGAAAATTTTCATACCCATTTTTGTTTTGTTGCTACTTGTTTCCTGTTCCGAAACCCAATCGGAGAAGAATGAAGAAAAGCAACTCGTTGCGGTTACCTTATCTGAAACCGTTCCCGTTCTCGTTCCCATAGAAGATACCTGCGAGCTTGAACGTCGCCTGATAGCAGCGGGATTGGTGGCAATTGAGACGGTGGATCCGACGATTCTGGTTGATTTGAAATATTCGAGGGAAGACAATTTCATGAAGGAAGATGTGTATGGAGATCTGACCCGCTTGTACCTGCAACCGGATGTCGCCAAAAAACTGTCCAAGGCACAGCATATCTTAAAGCAACACGATTCCACTCTTACACTTTTGGTTTATGATGGCGTTCGTCCGCGAAGCATACAGCAAATGCTATGGGATAAGGTGGACCTGCCAGTCTCGGAAAAGGGGAAGTTTGTTTCCAACCCAAAAAATGGATCACTGCACAATTACGGTGCAGCGGTTGATATTACTATTGCCCGATTAAACGGAGAAGCTATTGATATGGGCGCCAATTACGACGACACTGCTATGGTTGCCTATCCTGTCAATGAGGCGCGTTTTCTTAAAGAGGGGATACTCACGCAGGAACACATCGATAACCGGAAACTATTGCGAAAAGTAATGCAGGGAGCAGGTTTCTTTGGCATCCAGACCGAATGGTGGCATTTTAATTCATGCACCCGTGCCCAGGCCAAGGAATGGTACATCATTATAGAGTAACCGAACCTTTTTACTTTATCTTTGTTTAAAGACAAAACATTCTTTATGCGCCCTCTAATTTTCATTTCAGCTTTGTTACTTTCCCTCACTGCAGTCTATGCTTTTCAACTGGACGGGAAAAAGAAATCCAAAAAGCAGAAGTCCTCAACCCCCACAACAACAAGCTCAGCAACTATGAAAACGATTTACGATTTTAAAGTGAACGATATTGACGGTAAACCCTTCGACTTTGCCTCGTTGAAAGGGAAAAAGATCATGATTGTAAATGTTGCCAGTGAGTGCGGACTTACGCCACAGTACAAGCAGTTGGAAGAAGTCTATAAAAACTACGGAGGTGAAAAATTTACCATCATTGCTTTTCCTGCCAATAATTTCGGCGCACAGGAGCCCGGAAGTGATGAGCAGATCAAAGGATTCTGCACCAAAAATTATGGTGTAACTTTCCCGGTGATGTCGAAAATTTCTGTGACAGGATCTGATCAGGCTCCCATATATAAATTCCTCACCTCAAAAGCCGAAAATGGGGTAGAGGATTGGGATGTGAAATGGAATTTTCATAAAGTCCTGATTGACGAAAACGGGAAATACGTTAAGAACGTTCATCCCCGCACCCTGCCGGACGATCCCTCCATCATTGAGTGGATCAAGAAATAAAACATTCAAAATAACAGTGAGGCCGCCCTTGTGCGGCCTTTTTCAATCACTATTCTTAGCTTTGCCCAAACACCTTGATGATGAAGATCGACCTCCTTGCCTTTGCGGCACACCCTGATGATGTGGAACTGTCCGCCTCCGGAACACTTCTGCTGCACAAGGCACAAGGTAAAAGCACCGGCATTATCGATTTAACCCGAGGCGAATTGGGATCGCGTGGAAACATGGATCTACGAAGGGAAGAAGCACAAAAAGCATCTGCTATTCTTGGTATTGATGTTAGAGAAAATCTTGGACTGGCTGATGGTTTCTTCGAAATCAATGAAGCTTCCCTTCTCAAAGTGATTGAAATGATCCGCAACTACCGTCCGGAGATTGTTCTTGCACCCGCACTCAGTGATCGCCATCCTGATCATTCACGTGCAGCTGAGCTGGTTTCGCGTGCATGTTTTCTTTCTGGACTTGTAAAGATCGAATCGAAGTTCGCTGGTGCAGCACAAACAGCCTGGAGGCCGAAGGCCGTGTACCATTACATTCAGGATCGTATTGAGGAGCATGATCTGGTTGTGGATATCACTCCTTATTGGGAAAAGAAAATGGAAAGTATTCTTGCATATTCTTCCCAGTTCCATAATGGAAAAGATACATCAGGTGAAACTCAGACTCCCATCAGCAGCAAGGAGTTTATGGAATACATCAAAGCCAAAGCCATTGCGTTCGGACGACCGATTCAGGTGATGTATGCAGAGGCATTTAAAGTGGAACGAACTCCCGGAGTACATTCCCTCTTTGATCTTTACTGATCAACCTGCATTTCGCGTAAATGATCGATCAGCGGTCGGTTCATGTAATACACTCCTCGCAAAAGAGCTTCACCATTTGTAATGCTTACTTCCGCATAAAATTCTTCTCCGTGACGGGTTAGTTCTGCATACGAGGACTCCGCCAGAGGAGCAAGGTTTTCGTTGAGGTAGTATTTATCGAATGGAACATTGATGTTTACGGTTCTTTCATAGCCATAGTTGACTGTTGTTTTGAAATAGGCCGAATGATCAGGTGGACTAGTGCTGACATTGCTGAAATAAGCCCATCCATTTTCATCTTTTTTAACTTCCACATAGATGGGTTCTCCGTTTTGCAACTGAAGGGGATCATCAAGTTCGATCATGGTATTGTAGCGCAGAATAATATATTTTCCACGTATTGGGTCGGAAGGATCAATGGGTTGCAGCGTGAATTTGTATATGCTGCC
>JBKBUQ010000211.1:0-4554 GCA_046289975.1 Flavobacteriales bacterium
GATTGTAGTGGTGGATGATGAACTTTGGAAATCACATACACTTGGCGATACCATTCGCTGGTTCCTGGAAGATATCGTACCCGGTTTGCCACAACAGGAGTACATGTTCAACATTGGTCAGTACGATCCCGATCGTTTTTCGCGGGTAATGAAGAGCCACCGCAACATTATTCTGTTTGAGATCAGTCAGAAAGTAAAGAACCCAAGAGCCGAATATTTGCGCGACTCATGGGCTGCCAATCAGATCGTAATAAAACTTCACGCACCCGACGCAGAGGCTGCAACTGCATTGTTTGTTGCCGAAAGCAATAAGATCGTTTCGCTGCTGAACTCCACTGAGCGCGAACGTCTCATTAAGCGACATAAAAACGAAAACTCAGGTAGTATAGAAGCCACACTGAAAGACAAACACAACATCCTGATGAATATCCCTGTCGATTTTCGTCTGGCAGAGGACAAAGGAAATTTCATCTGGCTTGCACGCGATCGCATCCGTTATGTAAGCGGCGAAGCGCATGATGTTGACGAAGGAATTTTCATTTATTACTACCCCTACACCAACGACAGCACTTTCAGCTCCGATTTCCTGCTTCGTGTACGCGATTCTGTTTGCAAGGCCAATGTTCCCGGTCCAAGCGAAGGTTCGTACATGAGCACAGAGCGCGACAGCATGTATTACCCGATTTTTACTGCAACAACGCACAATAAAAAATACGCAGCAGAAATTCGCGGTCTGTACCGAACAGTGAATGATTTTTACGGCGGACCGTTTATTTCCATTACCACATTGGATGAAGCGCGTAATCGTATTGTAACGGTGGATTGTTTTGTGTTTGCACCCAAATTCCATAAACGCGAATACCTCCGCGAGATGGAAGCGATCTGCTATTCGCTCAACTTTCCCTGATGTCGTTTGCTGATGTTTTTCTGATCATCCCTATTCTCACCGGCACCTGGCTCGGTTTCCGCAACGGATTCATTCTTACGCTAACCACCCTGCTCGCCTTTACGCTGGCGAGTTATGCCGCCATTTGGCTCAGCGGCGCTGTTTCAGGATGGATACTCTCAATGATGAATTCGCCCAATGAATATGTTCCACTCATAGCATTTTCAATATGCTTTATTGCAGTTTGTGCGCTGGTATTTTTCGTAGGCAAATGGACATCGCGACTGGCAAAAATGGTATTACTCGGCTCAATCGACAAACTGGCAGGAGCAGTATTCGGATTCATTCAGTTTACGCTGATCACTGCTGTTTTGATGTCGGTGGTGGATTCCTACCTCACCCGCAAAACCGGAGAAGTACCCGCATGGAGAGAACATTCGCTCTTATACGAACCTCTCAGTTTCCTCAGCTCCTTTGTGCTACCCGGACTGGAAGAGCAATCACAGATTGTATATACTCTGGAGGAGATCAGGGAAAAACCGAACTAAAAGGGACTTTCACCTTTAACTTGTTACCAATAACACAAAAGGTTTTACCTCAAAGAAGATTGGTTTATCTGGTGAATTCATAATTAATCCATAATCTTAATTTTAGTAGTTCTACCAACTTAGATTTTTTCAAGGGGAGCAAGGCTTCGACCTCGCTCAGCCCAAAGAGACGCCGGCGGCATCTACCAAAGGCTGTACCACTGAACTTCCTGCTGAAGATTGCGATGGTGGAATCATTAATTATTTTCCAACAACAACTTTTTGCACAATACTCCAATGGTACAACCTTTGCGATGCACCACAAATGCCTTTGCTCTCCTTGAAAAGATCTTCCGGTAGAGCCCAACATCGTGTTGATTACGAATGTGGAATTATCCAACCATCTAATGGTTTTTCCTTTGCAGTAAATTGTTCGCGATTCATTGTATGTAGTTTACTGTTCACCTGTTTCGTCTTCGTTACCGTTCCCTATTTGTTCTTCACACTCGTACTCACAACAGCATCACCGAACTTCTCGTAGTTCACCAGCCAGGCAGCTGCATTTTTTACATAACGACCGGTACCTGCAGTATCCCAATTGATGTAGAGTCTTGTAAATCCTCCATCAAGTATAAGACGCTTGCCATCTTTTTCATAAACAGAAGTAACCACGTTTCCATCGCTGCTCCAAATGAGAGGAGTCAATACATTTTTATGATCGTGAATTTTAGCGATAGTGATTCCTTCATAAATATATTCGAGTCCGGTAGTGATCAGGTGATCGCGCTGTAATCCGGAAACAGTGGAGTCGCTTTTGAGTGTAACAACATTCGCAGCATAATAGAATCCTTCCATATCAGCGCCAATAAGGTAACGTGACAAATAATTTGCATCGGCATGGTATGGATCGTTATCGCCCCAGAGGTAAACGCCGTGACCTTTATCCCAGAATTCCTTGATCACTTTTGCATGTTCTTCATTGAGCAATTGCGAGGTGGTGGAGATCACCCAAAGTTGACAGGCTTTATCTAGAGCTTCTTTTAATTCTTTTGGACTAGGTGGTTGATTCATATAACGGTAAACAGAAAACCCTTTTTCCTGCAATGCAGCTTTGGGTAAACTGAAATCAAATCCTTCGCCGGTATACAAATGCAAAACAACAATGGTCTGTCCGTCGAATGCACCATCAACAGCAAGGTCGTACTGGTTACCATTGGCATTGCCGTGTTTATCGGTGTTTACTTTGCGTTCGACCGTTCGGGTTACTGTTTGCCCGGAGGTTTGATCCACATACGTTTCCGTTGCTTTTTCAGTGATCACATTTTTTGCTGCGCATGCGTTGTATTGCGCGTTAACAGAGGCACCTGCACCGATCAGGAACAGCGTCGCCAAAAGAATTATCTTTTTCATCGTTTTGGAGGTTTTGAAAGGCTGTACACTCAGAATTGGGGAAAGTTCATTTCATTGGTTAATTGCCAATTTTCTATTACCCCAATTACCAATTGACTTGCCTATCGTTCATTCTCGACGATACAGTACGAAAATAAACATTGGTGCAATTCACCCAATTGGAAATTAGTTAATTGGAAATTGGAAAATAAACCCTACCGAAAATATCTTCGTGTTAGTACTTTCATCATTTCACGACGGAGAATGATATCGGTTACCATTTCAGGAAAACGCATGCCGGGTGTTTCGGCGGAATAGCGCTTGATAAGGGACTCATTTACATCTATGCGATACAATAAGGCATGAAAACGTTCGGTGTTGGTCTGAAGCAAATGTTCTACTACCGGTAAAACCTGTTCAAAAAGTTCGGCGTACGGTGAAGTTCCTTTTCCGGTGAAAACAATTTCGAATGAAAACTCACCAAAATCCTTGATCACTTGTTGCGCGGTAGCAGCAATGATTTCCTGATCCATAAAGTGGGGCTGAAGTTCGGAAGGAGATTTGGGGAGATTGTTCACTGTATTCGAGCTTTGGTGACTAAGGTACACCAAGTCTCTATTTTACCCCATGATAGGGATCATGATATACATGGCATGATCGAAAAACAATACTGTTCTTTTAATTGTTATCTTTTCATGATGGAAAAAATTCTCATAACCGGCGGATCCGGAATGTTGGGTACGCGGCTTACAAAACTATTATTGAAGGAAGGTTATCAGGTTGCACATCTTGGTCGTTCGCGCAATTCGAGGAATCCTGTAAAAGTATGGCTATGGGATACCCGAAAAGGCAAGATTGAAGAAGGTGCACTGGATGGTGTAGATTATATCATCCATTTGGCAGGAGAAGGAATTGCCGACGGAAAATGGACCGAAGAACGCAAACATTCCATTCTGCACAGTAGGGTTGATGGGCCTGCATTGTTGTTGCGGAAACTTAAAGAGCGCAATCAACCCCTCAAAGGATTCTTTTCCGCTTCGGGAATTAATTATTACGACTCATCAAGCAATAATGTCCAAACCGAAGACGATAAGCCCGGAAAAGGCTTTGTTTCGGATGTGGTTATAGAATGGGAAAATGCAGCACATCAGTTTGATGCAATGTGTCGGGTAGTATGTTTTCGTTTTGGGATGTTGCTTGATAAAAACGAAGGTGCCATTCCCCGCATTGGTTTCCCGGTGCAGTTTGGTTTAGGAGCAGCGGTAGGCAGCGGTAAACAATGGACACCCTGGATGCATGCCGATGATGCTGCACGTTGTTTTCTTTTCGCTATTCAAAACAAATCGCTCAAGGGAAATTTCAATACCATTGCTCCTCAGCACCTCACGAATATAGAATTAACCAAAGCGATAGGTCGTGCTGTTGGTATGCCTGTGTTTTTACCCAACATACCTGCATTCTTTATCCGCCTGGCATTTGGGGAGATGAGTCAACTTGTGCTGGAGGGATCAAGAGCTTCGTCTGAGAAACTGGTTCAGAACGGATTTACTTTTCTGTATCCGGATATTGATTCTGCGCTTAGGGAGATATACATGATGTAGCCAGAGACAAAAGTCCTCGGCTACAATATGGTTGTTAGAGTAATCGGGGACTTCAGTCCACGGTTTTAACCTATAGGCTCTGGCCTATAGGTTAAAACGTAACAACTGCCTGCAACGCAAAAGTACGAGGAGCCTGCACATCACCTGGTCT
>JBKBUQ010000212.1:0-4531 GCA_046289975.1 Flavobacteriales bacterium
CATCATTCGAGATTGAAACCTGCCACCAGTCGGCATTCGGATTTGCACCACTTGGAGGATTATTAAGATACCATCTGTAGTAAGAAATGGCCGGATTAACATAGCCCGACATATCGATTACTGCAGAACGCAGGGTAGTATGACCTCCATCCACATCAGCAGTACCAATACCATCATTTGGAGATGAAGCATTGCCTGTAACCCAGCAAAACTCGCCGTTTAAAGTCCGCTGGTAATACGTTTGTACCGCCGTTGAAGTATCGCCTGCTGTTGAATAGGATCCAACAGGAAGTGCGTTGATCCACCTTCCTGTACTTGCATTATCACCCGGAACCTGCGCTTGCCATGAACCAAGTTCAGTGGTAAAATCACCGGCATCATCTGTTTTGTCGAGTGAATAACCAACCATAATAATATTCGGAATATTAGGATCTGGTAATTCAGCTCCGATAGGAGTTACTGCGGTCATTTGGTTGTTGATATCTGTAGCTGCCAAATAGTAGTAAACAATGGTTCCAATCGGTTGCGCAGGAACATCGATAGTATACAAATTACCGGAAACATTCGCCATATTCACGGAATTCCATGTACCTGCATTGATTTTATAAAAGCATTTTACGGCACTCAGATAATCCGTGTATGGAAAATTCAAAATCAAATTGGCGTTGATAGCAATATCCTCTGCTGCATCATGAAAACCGAAAGTAGTATGGTTCAATTTTGCATTTGAAATAAGTGTAATTCCGTGTAAAGCAAATGCATCAACAATGGCCATACCATTCGGAGTACCATTTGTTAGATCCGCATCATCATCGTCGGCTTGTAATACATCTATCAAAACATCTGTAAATGCTTTTCCTTCATTGCCGTTCAAAGCAGATGCCTGTAAACCTGGAAAAGCATCTGCAAAAAGATCAATAGTCTGATTCATATCACTTCCGAGATTCAGAAAGGTATCCCACCAGGCACCGGCAATTATTTCGCCATCTGCATGAACCTCACCAATAAGGTTAACAGGATATACTTTACGATTCATATCGTAGCGGCGTATAAAACTATTAGCATCGGTTGTGCTAGTACCTAAACCGACAACAGGATTGATCGTAATTGAATAAGCCCAAAAATCAGCATAACCTTCATTCATTGCGCCATTATTGAAGCTACTGCCTAGTGAACTGTAAAAATTATCGTTAATTCCATGTCCGTATTCATGGTAAACAACATCTGCAACAGTTGCGAAAGAAGTACACCCGTTGGCAAGTGCATAAAAATTTATGGAGGTTCCGTTGTAAAATGCATTGCAATTTCCGGTGGTTAAATCAACGTTTGTGGGCAACATAAAATCCATTCCCGTAAATGCCGGAAGCACTTGTTTGCAGTGATCATGTACGACATTAACATGGTAAAAAGCGGAACGATCCTGAATTGTACCTGCCGTAAAATCTACAACGTTGGTACCGTCAATTAATGTGGTATTAAAACTTGGAGTTACATTATTTACTCTGACATTACACCAAGCACCACGAAGAAAAAATGTGGCAGGCTGCGGACCTGGAACACCGGTTGATATTACACCTGCAGCATCCGTAATAAAAGGAGATGATGCTATTGTAAAATCCATATTGGGCATAGTAAGTGTTGCTGATCCATTATATGAATTTGTTGGATAGGCTACTCCCTGTGTTGTCACATCAATACCGGTAGGTGGTTTGTGCTTGTGGTCGAAGTGCATCACTCTGTTTTGTCTATACAAGATTTCACCGGTGTGTGCATCTACAAGAGTAAGTATATCAGAAGGAACAAGATCATTATCAATCGTATGAACATTAACCATATGCACTAACTTATAGGCATAAGCTTTATTTTCAGGAACGGGCAAAATAAATAACTCAGGATTTGCAACAACGGATACAACCGGTTCTGTAATACCTGTTTGAGCGTAATTGATTGCGCCACCATTTCCAATGGAGGATATCAGATCGAGCTGGATATCGGAAAAAATATCCGTACCGAACATGATAACACGACCGTCGTTTGTAAGTTTCACTGTCAGTTTACTCTCAAGAATTTTCAACCCCTGGTGACGTTGTAAAAAATGGACAAACTGATGTTTTTCATTTCCTGCCACACCCATTAATTCGAGTTCATGTATCGGAATATTAAACCCACTAAGCTCGTTTTGAATAAAGTTTCGCGCCTTATCTTCCATTGTGGCTCCCGCAACCATAATAGGTTTTCCGTAAGCACGGTGTGGCTTTCTGCTTTCTTCATTGAACATCACCCACCAATCACCATTACGCTGCAAAAAGTTTTGCCAGGCTGGTAATTCGCGCAATTCTGCCTGATAGTTTTTGTCAGGCATCCATTTGTTGTTGTAGAAGGTTTTTTCAAGCGACGATTTGCTCTGAAAAACATTTCCACCGGCAAACACTGCCAATGAAAAAAGAATAAAAATAGAGGTAGAAATAATCCTCATAATAACTTCCGTTTGATTAAGGGCTTTAAATTCATCAAATATCTGCCCGTAACCAAACCGTATCCTAAATATTATCGAATTCAACCCATTTTGTTTAAAACCGGAATTCTCCATAGCAGGAATCTCATGATGATCTCTCTAAAATTGCTTATCATCCATCTGAAATACAACTACTTACATCATTTTTGTTGAAATTATAGGTTACGAACTGATTTAGTACTTTCTCTCTACTTTTGCAGCCCATGAAAGAAGAGCTCGAAAAGGCACTTGAAGTCCTTAAAAACGGAGGAATTATCCTCTACCCGACCGACACCATTTGGGGTATTGGATGTGATGTTGGTAATCCGGAGGCTGTAAAAAGGATTTACGATTTGAAAAAACGTGACGATAGAAAAAGCATGATTGTTTTGGTGGAAAACACCAACCGTATCACACGACATGTAAGGGAAGTACCGGACGTTGCTTGGGATTTAATCGAATTGAGCGATAAACCATTAACGGTAGTCTTTGATCGGGCCTACAACCTTGCACCTAATCTAATAGCCGAAGATGGTTCGATTGGAATACGTGTTTGTATGGAAGAGTTTTGCAATCAATTGATCAAAAAATTGAACCGTCCAATCGTTTCAACCTCTGCAAATATTTCCGGTCAGGCATCGCCACGTTTTTATAATGACATCAGTAATGAAATTCGCGTTGGCGTTGATCATATTGTAAATTTGCGCCGGAATGAAACAACGATTTCACAACCTTCTTCAATTATCCGCTTAAAAAATGACGGTCAAATCACCATTCTCCGTAAATAAGGACCGTTTGCAAACTGCGCTACACCATCAGGTATTCCAGACAATTGGAACTATAGCCGATGATTGTAATCAGAGAGTATTTGTTATTGGTGGATATGTACGAGATCAACTTTTGGGACGGCCTTGTAAGGATATTGATCTGGTTACAGAAGGAAGTGGACTTGAGCTGGCAGAAACGGTTGGCAAAGCCCTAGGGGTTAAAGTGAATTACTTTAAAAATTTCGGGACGGCCCATTTAAAATACAATGACCTCGATATAGAATTTGTTGGTGCGCGAAAAGAATCCTACAAAAGAGAATCACGTAAACCGATTGTTGAGGAAGGGACATTACAGGACGATCAGAACCGCCGTGATTTTACAATCAATGCGTTGGCAATCTCCCTAAATAAAAATAACAGAGGAGAACTGCTTGATCCTTTTGATGGAGTTGCGGATTTGGAAAAAGGAATTATTCGTACTCCACTCGATCCAGACATCACTTATTCTGATGATCCATTGCGGATGATGCGGGCAATACGCTTTGCAACCCAGCTTCAGTTTTCAATTGAGGAAAAATCATTTCAATCAATTTCAAGAAATAAAAACCGGATAGAAATTATTTCTGAAGAACGAATTGCAGAGGAACTCAATAAAATCATTCTTTCTCCAATTCCCTCTATCGGTTTTATTCAATTGTTCAATACAGGGTTACTTGAGTTAATTTTTCCTGAAATGGCAAAACTTGAGGGAGTGGAAGAAGTGAATGGTTTTAGTCATAAGGACAATTTTTATCATACTCTACAGGTTTTAGATAATTTGTGCCGCACATCTAACGATCTATGGTTAAGATGGGCTGCCATACTGCACGATATTGCTAAACCTGCAACAAAAAAATATTATCCTGACCAAGGATGGACATTCCATGGTCATGAAGATTTAGGTGCAAGAATGGTTCCGGGAATTTTCAAAAAATTAAAACTACCCCTGGATCATAAAATGAAATATGTCCAAAAACTCGTGTTTCTCCATTTAAGACCCATAGCTCTTACCAACGGAAACATTACCGATTCTGCTGTTCGAAGATTACTTTTTGAAGTTGGTGATGACCTGGAAGATCTTATGAAATTATGTGAAGCAGATATCACTACAAAAAATTCAAAGAAATTTCAGAAATACCATAACAATTTCAAGATTGTTCGTACTAAAATTGTGGAAGTGGAAGAAAAAGACCGAGTTCGTGTATTCCAACCTCCTATTTCGGGCGAAGAA
>JBKBUQ010000213.1:0-4528 GCA_046289975.1 Flavobacteriales bacterium
CCCATTTCGCATCATAGAGGTAAACCAGACCGAGGAAAAACTCCTGTTTTTTATCCACATTCGCATCCAGTTGAATAGCTTTCATGAGGTGATCTTTTGCCTTGTATTTCTCGTTGGTATAGAGATAGGCATTAGCCAGTTTGAAATTCAATTCGGCGTTGTTGGGATTGAGTGATTGTGCTTTGGAGTAGTGATAAATTGCCAAAAGGAAATTATCGCCCGGATCTTTTGTTTCGAGGATCAATGCATTCCCTTTTTTCAAAAAATCATCGCCTTTATCGATTCCGTCTGTTGCAGCTTTAAATTCTTCCTTCTTATCCTTGAAGTTAGCGGATTTAAATTCAACATTCTGTGCATTCAATGCCGAAGCAGCAAAGAGCAATATGCCGGAGAATAGTGTGTTGTATATCGTTCTCATAGTTCTTACTCGTTGCAATCGTTAACAAAAAATTTCTTACCCAGCTCTGCTCCGAGCTCACGTGCTTTTTTCCAATCGGCACAGGCTCCGGCAGCATCACGGTTCATTTCTTTGGCTGTGCCACGATTTACATAGGCGTTTGCATAAGAAGGATCGAGCTGAATGGCTTTGTCAAAATCTGCCAATGCACCGCGATAATCTTCCTTCTTCATTTTGGCACTGCCTCTGTTGTTGTAGGCAGGCGCATAATCGCCCTTGATTTCAATGCACTTATTAAAATCTTTTATCGCTTCATCCCATTTACCCTGGTCAAAATTCAATGCTCCTCTGTTCAGATAAGCCAGAAAGAAACCGGGATCGATACTGAGTGCGCGGTTATATGCATCCAACGCGCCTGAAAAATCTTTCAGTTTACGTTTTGCGGTGCCGAGATTATTCAGCACAAAAGGAAGCTTTCCATTGTACTTCACAGCCAGATCGTATTCCTTAACGGCTTCAGGATACTTCTCCATCATTCGGTAACAGGAACCACGATCGTTATAGGCATAGGCAAAATCAGGTTTCAGCGTAATGGCTTTACCAAACTGTTCCAATGCTTTGGTATAATCCTTCATAAGGAAATACACAGTTCCAAGATTGTAAAATACTTTCTCATTCTTAGGACTAAGCGAAGCGGCTTTCATCAAATCGGTTTCGGCGTTTTTCAAATCGTTGTTCAGTTGATACGCACGTGCACGCTGAAAATAGGCCTTACCATTCTGATCATTAAGTTTGATCAGACTAGTGAAACTACTTACTGCCTGAGTATATTTTTTTGCTTCAATTTCCGCAACTCCTTTATTGTACCATGCCTCTTTAAAGGTATTTGAGATTCCGAGCGCCTTTTCGTAGGCTGAAATTGCATCGTTAAACTTTCGCTGTGCAAAGAGGTTATTACCGTCGTTGTAAGCGGTTTGGAATTCTGCAGTCATAGCCGATGCCGCGTTAAGTGCGTCGATCGAATCTTTGTACTGCCGCTCCTTCTCCGTCATCATGTCGGGCTGCGCCTGAACCAGCATTGTTATGCCCAGTCCGGCTAAAGTCAGAAAACATTTTCTCACGTGATGTTGTTTTTGGTTGGTGTTTAAAAATACACTTCACAATCCCAATGCCAAAGGGTGTTTTTTCAACACATTGTTAATAACTGTGGGTTATTAATGGTTATCGGTTAAGAGTTGTTGGGAAGAAGTTCTGTTCGCCGATTACCGATCACTGTTAACCGATAACTATACACACATATCACTAACTTTGAAAAAAAAGACAAATGCTCGGACTAAAACTTCCCACAGATCCCCGCTGGATAACGCTGGTGGAGAGCAATATTTCAGAAATACTTACCGATCACGCTTGGTGTGAACAAAAGGCTGCTTCCAATGCCATAAGCTTAATTGTTAGGCATTCTGAACATCCTGAATTAGTGGAGGAACTAGGTAAAATAGCTGTAGAAGAAATGGAGCATTTCAACATGGTTGTTGCAAAAATCAAGGAAAAAGGATTTAAACTCGGACCCGAACGAAGAGATGATTATGTGAATGATCTAATGGAATTCATGATAAAAGGAGGAAATCGCGAACAACAGTTAGTTGATCGTTTGCTATTTGCCGCAATGATTGAAGCACGGAGTTGTGAGCGGTTTAAAATGCTCTCCGAAAAAATGAAAGATGCAGATCTGCGCGAATTTTATTTTTCACTTATGGCTTCGGAAGCCGGTCATTACGCAACATTTATCGGATTCGCACGCAAATACGGGAAAGGTGTAAATGTGGATAAACGCTGGCAACAGTTTTTGGATTATGAGGCTGCATTAATGGAGAAGTACGGAAGGAAAGAAACGATGCACGGATAAATTAATTTCCATTTAACTAATTTCCAATGAACCTACTGATAGCGTCGGGATTTCCAATGAACCAGTTATTGATGAACTTTTTACCGAACTACATAAAGGTAAAACCACAAATAATGGTGTTATTCCAGGTTGTACAATGAGATCGTTTTTTCATCCTATAATAGAAATGTAGTTTACATTTTTTAAAGGAAAACAATGCGTCGCCTCGTAAAGCATTGAAGGCGTTTGAGGTGTTGCGCAAAGGAATATCTCTGTAATTTCATATCCAAATCAATGATTAGATGTTTGGTAAATCCTTTCTCCTGAACTATATCTGAACATTAGATAAATTCACTTTGCTCTTTACTCTTTTCAACTATAACTGTCATCCAATAACTAACCTCCTACTTCCATCCAAGACTTTCTCGATCTCTGAATCATTTACACTCTATTCGTCTAATCTTAAATAAATGCAGATGTTTTTTTCATTTTGGGAAAGCATCTCCAAGGAATTCCGGAAAAATTATTTGTTTTACAACGGTTGCACTTTATTCTATGTTGGTTTTTATTACATATAAATCGTTTGTATATTTCGTTTTCTAAAATCAGTTTATGCGAACGCTTTTTCTTTCTATTTTAATAGCAGGTTCTTTAAATGCCCAGCAGTATTCTGTTCTCTCCGAAAAATATGGTCCTTCTGCAGTTGTTAATCCCTTGCAGGTAAGTGGCGGACTAAGTATTTCGCTTCAAAACCTAGAAATGCCGGGTCCCGGAAGTACCGGCCAGCGTGCAGAGCTTGCTGCGCTAAAAGCTACACTCAAAGACCGCTACCCTACCCGATATTCCTCTACCCCGAATCAACGCGGAGGGAGTCAGCAACCTGTTGTTGGTGCAAATTTTGAAGGTAACCTTGCTGGAGGAAGTGTTCCTAACGATAACGATATTGCGATTTCGGATGATGGGTATGTGGTATCCGTGATCAATACGAATATTTACATGTACGATATCAACAACGATAGTTTGATGTACACCAATTTTCTTTCAAATTTTTCAGTTTCACTTGGATTAACCGGATCGAAATACGATCCTAAAGTTGTTTACGATCCAATGAATCATCGTTTCATTATGGTTTGGCTCAATGGAAGTTCATTCAACACCAGTCACATCATCGTTTGTTTTTCCACCACCACAAACCCAACGGATCCATGGAATTTATACAAAATCAAAGGTAATCCATTACTGAATGATACCTGGTCGGATTACCCTGTGATCGGTATTTCACAATATGATTTATTCATTGGAGTTAATACTTTTTACAACGGATCAACTAACAACAGTGGATTTGTAGAAGGAACATTCTGGCAGGTGGGATTGCATAACGGATACAATGGTGATACGCTCTTAACCGCCTACTACCACAACATTCAGGTTCCGGGTGCACCGCATCATACGATGTTCAACATTACTCCAATCCCCTTGGGAGCAGAAAATCTGAATCAGGACATGTATCTATTGTCGAACAAAACACTTTCTGCTGCCAACGATAGTTTATTTATTTTGCATATCGATCGTCCCCTCGTAATGGGCACGCCGCAACTCAGCATACAAACGCGGAGGTCGAATCGTCAGTATGGAATTCCACCGGACGGAGAGCAACCCAACGGACACTTTTTCGACACCAACGATAATCGCATTTACGGCGGATTTCAGGTTGGCGATCAGATCCAGTACATCCAGTGCAGCAGGGACACTACAACAGGGCTTTCGGCAATCTATCATGGTTTCATTGACGATGTAGATGGAAATCCTTCTGTGCGTGCAAATCTGCTTGTTGATGCAAGCCGGTTTATCGGTTATCCGAATATTGCCTGGGCAGGATATCAGGAAGGAGATGCACAGGCCATCATCGGTTTCAACTACGTATCCTCAACCGAACCCGGCGGAACAGGAACCGTATTGTTCAGGGACGATTCCACCTATTCTAATTTTGTCACCTTGAAACAGGGTAACAGTTATGTCAATGTTATTTCCGGTACCGGAGAGCGTTGGGGAGATTATTCGGGGATACAACGTCGCTACAACCAACCGTGTACGGCATGGATGGCCGGCACATTCGGGAAAGCGGTAAATGCCAACGGAACATGGATTGCTGAAGTATCTTCTGAAATAAGTTGTTCGGCGAATCCTGTGGCAGGCATTTCTGATGAGAACAAAAGCATAAGTGGAATGAATGTATTTCCCAATCC
>JBKBUQ010000214.1:0-4471 GCA_046289975.1 Flavobacteriales bacterium
AAGCAGGAATCGAACCCATTGATTGGTCACTTGAATAACATATTGATGCCTGATGCGTTAAATGAAAGTGCGATCCATCCTTCTGGTCATATTGATTAGTCTTTCCCAATACACGGAAGGACAATCCGTCCGTTTAAGCTTTTCTAGCGATTCACTTTTTAAAGTTGAAGGGATAAAATACAAGACCTCCTTTGCCGGTGAAAATGATTCACGAAAAGAAATCCGCAAAGTATGGCTTCAATGTATAGACAGAGGGTATTATGCCGCCTCAATAGACTCTGTAATTAAAAACGGGAACAATTTACATGTTTGGTTTTATACGGGAGAAAAATACAAGTGGGGCAAATTAAAAAAAGGGAATGCTGAAGAAGAAGCACTGATTTTCGCAGGATACCGAGAGAAATTGTACAGAGGAAGTATTTTTTCATCAAAAGACCTGTCAAGATTAATTGATCGATTGCTGAAATTCCACGAAGACAGAGGCTACCCATTTGCATCCGTAAAGTTGGATAGTATCGAAATGATAAGCGGAATTATCAATGCAAAATTGAATGTCGACAAAAAAAAGTTGTTCCGCATTGATTCGGTTATTGTTAAAGGTGATGCGAAAATAATTCCTCAATACCTCTATCACTGGATTGACGTACATCCGGGCGATCTTTACAGAGAAGAAGTTCTATCTAATGTTGATGTGCGCTTACGCGAAATTCCATTTGTGGAGCCCGACCGGCCAACGGAGATTGTGTTTACAGAGAACCAATGCGTATTGATCCTTTATCTCAGAAAAAAAAGGGCTTCGCAGTTTAATGGAATAGTTGGGGTTTTACCGGATAACCGAACAGGAAAAATACTGGTAACAGGAGACGCCAGGATTCGAGTCAGAAATGGGTTTGGTAAAGGAGAATTGATTGACATGAATTGGAGAAAACTTGGTGCACAGGTTCAGGATCTAAAGCTGAATTATGACCATCCGTTTTTATTCAGAACTAATTTTGGAACAGATATACAATTCAAATTATTTAAAAAAGATAGTACATTCCTCGAGTTAAAACAGTATCTGGCAGCACAATACCGGATAAAAAATGGAAGTGTTTTCAGAGTCTATTTTGGAAATAACAGCACTGATCTTCTGACACCTACCATGTTTGTAAATGCGCAAACCCTTCCTTCCTTTGCCGATATACGTACCGTTCAATATGGAATAGGAATAAAAGCTGAACGATTGGATTACCGACTCAATCCGAGTAAGGGTTATTCCATTAATCTGAGTGCAGGTGCAGGAACAAGAAATATCCGGAAGAACAGACTGCTTTCAGAATCGCTTTATGCCGGAATTCCGCTGAGAACAAACATTTATAACGGTCAATCAGACACTGAATTTTTTATCCCCATAAAAAAAAGGAGCACTATTCGAATTGGCAACAAAAGCGGATTCACCTATTCCGAAAATTTATTTATCAATGAACTTACCCGTATCGGTGGTTTTCAAACGATTCGAGGATTTAATGAGGAGGTCATGTTCGCTTCTGGCTATTCCATAGGAAGTATTGAGGTTCGTTATCTACTGGACAGAAACTCAGCTGTGTTTCTTTTTTCTGACGCAGCGTGGTATGAGCGAAATCTGAAGGAAAATTACTTTAGCGACACCCCTTTTGGATTTGGTGCAGGTGTGTTTTTCCAGACAAAAGCCGGAGTCTTTAATTTTAGTTATGCATTAGGATCAGAACAAGGCAATCCCCTTTTAATACGTGCAGCCAAAGTTCATTTCGGATTTGTAAACTATTTTTAGCCCATGAAATCGCTCATAATGATTTTAATAGTAAGTATAAAATTTACAGCAGGTTCACCTGAGTCTGATCTTTATTGTGGATTGATTCAAGACTATGCTAAAAGTCATTATCCGCGAACCAATTTTCGGCAATTCGTTTTTGTCTCTATAAAACACCAACAACTTTTTTTTATTGAAGAAGGAAAGTCAAAGCTGATTTTTTCGGTTTCCACTGCAAAAAAAGGATTTGGTTTTACTCATAACAGCGAGCAGACACCGACTGGACTGCATTGTATAAAAGGATGTATTGGTAATTCTGCTCCTTCAGGCGGGGTGATTGATAAAAACGGTTTTACCGGAAAAAAAGCTGAAATTGTTACCGAAGCAATTTCCACCGGAAAAGACATCATTACCACCAGAGCATTTCGGTTAGACGGAATGGAAAATGGGAAAAACAAAGGCGGAAAAGTCGACAGCTATTCAAGAGACATCATGTTGCATGGAACGCATGAAGAAGGTTTAATTGGCAAGCCTGCTTCACATGGATGTATTCGAATGCGCAATGAAGATATTCTGTTGTTGGAGCCCTTTCTTAAAAACGGATTACCAGTTTTAATTCTACACTATTGATGGCTCACTATGAATTTACCGCTGTAGTTTGTGCTCACTTCAATGCCTGAGATCGTGAAAAAATACATTCCGGAATCCCAAGAGCTGATGTCAACCGAAAAACGATCGATGGAAGGAAACTTTGCTTCAAAAACTATTTTTCCGGACAAATCCCAGATTTGTAATTGAACCGGGTATAATCGGCTGGAAGAACGCCAAAACCAAATGACATCAGAGGCCGGATTAGGTGCAACACCAAATTCAGTTCGGTCTGAAGCAAGGCGCGGGGGCGCTTCAAACTGATAATGCAACAATCCGCGCTGCATGTCAGAAATCAGGATACGCTGCTCATTTCGGTAAACATAAACACCCCATGCTCCGGAAAAAGCAAAACCATCAACAGGTTCAGGATCATACCACGCAATGCGCTTCGGAAAGGATTTGTCGGAAATATCAAAAATCTGAAGTCCATCCCTGTAATGCGACACATAAACATAATCCTCGAACAACATCATATTATGCGCCATGTTTTGGGCGTTAGTTCCCGAGTGAAAAAGAGAAAGAACCTGAATATCGTTGAGGTTTGAAACATCACATAATTTCATTCTGCGGTTCGGTGTTTCATCCGAAAAAACGTAGTGTCTCCCATCTTCAGAAAGCCAACCTGAATGATTGTAACCCATTTCCGGATAAGCTGGCAAATCACCAATTATCTGGATAGAGAACGGGTTATTAATTCTTACCACCAACAATCCATCAAATCCGCAGTTTAACCATGCCGTATCGTTTCGCATATAAGCATCATGAACATACTGTACCGAATTAAAACTACCAAGCAAGGAAGGATTTTCCGGATTACTCAATGAAAATACATCCATAGCCCGATCTCCATTTACTGTTGAACTTGGTCCACACACCAATAATGTTGCACTCGAAGTATCGACAAACACACTGTGAGCACGCTGAAAAAACTGGTCTGTACTTAAAACAACATGGACCGAGTCCGGTAAATAATGCAAATCGATAATCTGCAATGTTGAAAAGCCATGATCACAAACGGCATAGAGATATCCATTAAACGTAGCCACATCCCGATTGACCACATTCGGACCAAAATGAACTCCCTGAACAAAGTCCCTTTCCACCATCGAACCATCTGTGCCTATCTCAATAAAGTGAATGCCATCTGTACTGCATAGGGCAGCATAATTTATACCATTAATGTCAAAAGCCCAAAGATCGCTGAACTTTGCCCCTTGCGGATTTACTGAAACTGAGCTGCTGTTCCATTCACCCAGTAAACGAATATTCATTGCCTCCTGGGCATTCACAGAAAAGGAGAGAATGCCAAAAACGATACCCGGAAATAGCCGCAAATTCTTAAGGAATGTTAAAGTCCCTAAAAAAAAATACCCGGTTATAAAATGCATCGTTTGTTTGTTCACATTACAAATTTAACCCTTATTCATCGTTTCGTGAAACCGAATAGTTTTTTGGGGTAGAAAAAACCCTATTTTTAACCCTGAATCCAGTATCGTGTCGGACAGTATCGTCATTATTCCAACCTTTAACGAAAAGGAAAACATTGAACGCATTCTGCGTAAAGTGTTCTCTCTGGAAAAGCTTTTTCATGTATTAATCGTTGATGACGGTTCACCTGACGGAACTGCTGAAATTGTACGATCCTTAATGAAAGAATACCCTGATTGCTTATTCATGGAAGAACGGGCATCTAAATCAGGTTTAGGTACAGCATATATCCATGGATTTCGCTGGTCACTTCAACGTAATTATTCATTCATATTTGAAATGGATGCTGATTTCTCGCACAACCCCGACGATTTGATTCGATTGTACAATGCCTGCGTAGTAGACGGGTTTGATATGAGTGTAGGATCGCGCTATGTAAAAGGTGGAAAAGTAATGAATTGGCCATTCACCCGATGGCTGATGAGCTATTTTGCTTCTGTTTATGTTCGTCTGATACTTTGGATAAATATTAAAGACACCACTGCAGGATTTAAGTGTTATAAAAGAAAGGTTCTCGAAACAATTGACTTGAACAAGATTCGTTTTGTTGGCTATGCGTTTCAG
>JBKBUQ010000215.1:0-4437 GCA_046289975.1 Flavobacteriales bacterium
ATCCTCTTCTTACACATGTACCTGACACAGCCTCATTTTTAGGATGTTCAATAATAGTTAGGTTAAAAACCATATATTGCACTGATGTTATACTTTGAACGGTTCATACTTAAACTGGTACTCGTTCTTCCATTGCATATTCATGCGCAGGACCATGAAGATCTTGTCCATAAGGCCACAGAAGCACTAAAGGGGGCGCAAAACGATTCGACACGCGTTTTTTACCTCAATAAAATTGCTTGGAACATCAGTTATTCGGATCTCGACAGTGGATTGTATTACGGCAATCTGGCATTGGAACTTGCGCAAAGCACTAATGATAGAAGTCAGCTGGGAATTGTTTACACCACCCTTGCAACGATTCATCAGGACAAAGGCAATTTATCGATTGCAGCGGAACTCTATGAAAAATCCATAAAAGCCCACGAAGCGATCAATGATAAATCCGGATTGGCCACTACCCTGAGCAATTATTCCAATCTTGAAGGTTTAAGAGGAAATCGGGAAAAAGCGAAGGAATTACTTCTTACAGCGTTAGGTTATTTTAAACTTGAAAACAATAAAAGGAGCATTGCTCTTGTAACAAGCAATATGGGGACACATTATCTGGAGGAAAACAAACTGGATTCTGCAGAATATTTTCTGGAAATAGGAAACAATTATTGTAAGGAATATGCTTTTTCAGAACTATTACCCTCAAACACCGCAGTGCTTGCGCGTGTTCATTCCAAGCAAGGCAAGAAAAAACAAGCCATCGAAGAAATTGAATTTGCACTCGAATTACTGAGTATTCGGAAATCACCTTACGATCTGGTTCAGGTCGAACAGATCTATGCGGATATGCTTACCGACTTTCAGGATTATTATCAAGCCGAAAAATACTATTTAAGTGCCCGGGAAAAGGCGGAAGCAGTGGGAATGAAAGATCATATCATGAAGATCAATTTGAGTTTATCCGGTCTTTATGAAAAAATGGGATTACTGCATAAAAGTTTAACCGAATACAAAAATTATGCGGCCCTGAAAGATGAATTAAACGAGGCCTCTGCTCTTGAAAAACTCAACCACATGAGTTACCGTATGGAGAATGAGCGCAAATCGAAAGAGATCGAATTACTGCGCCAGAAATCGCGCATTCAGGATCTCGATCAGGAGCGGCAACATCAGCAAATACGAACGCAAAACATCATCATCATCGGCGGTGCTTTACTTTTATTACTGGTCATCGTAATGTCGATCCACCTATTTCGTTCCAACAAACGGAAGCAGCAAACAAATGCCTTACTCACCGAGCAGAACCATATCATCGAACACAAAAACAAAGAGATCACCGATTCCATTACCTATGCACGCAGAATTCAGGATGCGATTCTACCCTCAAAGGATGCATTAAATACAATCTTTCCTGAACATTTTATTCTTTATCTGCCAAAAGATATTGTTGCCGGAGATTTTTATTGGGTGCTGGAACATAAGGGCAAAATCTTTTTTGCGGTATGCGACTGTACCGGTCATGGTGTTCCAGGCGCAATGGTGAGTGTAGTTTGCCACAACGCTTTGCAATCCGTTGTTCGCGAAATGAACATCACCGATCCCGGAGAAATCTTAAATCATGTTCGTTCACTTGTCACTGAAACTTTTCAATCAAAGCAATCGGAAGTCCGCGATGGAATGGATGTTTCACTTGGTGTGTGGGACAAATCGAAAGCAGTTCTTACCTGGGCCGGTGCAAATAATCCCTTATGGATTGTGCGTTCAAACACAACAGAAATTCAGGAGATCAAAGCGCATAAACAGGCCATAGGAAAAACAGACGACCCAACTCCCTTTCCAAGTCATACGATACATTTGGCAAAGGGCGATTTGATTTATCTTTTCAGTGATGGTTTTGCCGATCAGTTTGGCGGAAAAGACGGAAAGAAATTCAAAAGTTCAGGTTTAAAGGAATTGCTGCGATCGATAGCAGTAAATCCAATTGCGTTGCAACATCAATTATTGCACGAAGCTCACCTGCAATGGAAAGGCGAATACGAACAAGTGGACGACATCTGCTTTTTCGGAGTTCGCGTTTAAGGATTAAAAATCCTGATCCAGAATATCCGATCCCGATTTTTGTTCGTTTTTATTCCGAACCCGAAAATCCCTGGCACTTTTTATAGTCTTGATCAATCCTGCAATAATAATTGCTTTTAAAATGATTCCTTTTGCGAGATTAGTTGGATCCGCAATAGCACCTGCAATTTGCATAAAGCCGTAAACTGAAAGTGCTGCAATGGAAAGTGCAAACGGATTGCGGTAATAAAAAATTGCAAACGCTAAAAAGCCAAAATAAAAGGGGCATACACCGCTAATATAATCGGATCTCCTCCGTACATGAAATATTCTGCAAAAGCGGCAATAGCAACCAGTACAGACAGAATGATGATAATGATCCTTACTTCACGAACTGCCTTATCGCCCTTTGCAGCATTCATTTCGATTTGCTTTTCCGCTACCATAGCACGAATAGCGTCCTGCTCTTCAGGTGTCCGTCTTTTTCTGGACATTTCAGTTGCTCATTATCTTTTCACCGAGTGAATTATCATAAACCGGTTTTACCTCATGAACAAAACCAAAATGTTCTCCGTCAACCACCATTTTACCTTTGGTAACATGTCCGAGTAAAGTAAAAGGAGTTTCCTGTGTAGCCATAAACTCAATGAATTCGGCCTGGGCTTCTTCGCTAACAGTAACCACTACTCTACCCTGAGATTCGCCGAAGAGAAATGCATCCAGACGCAATTCCGAATCGGATTCAATATCAAATCCTAATCCACGTGGCATTCCCATTTCTGCAAGCGTAACCCATAACCCGCCATCGGAAATATCATGTGCAGCATTGATAAATCCACCGCGAATAAGCGCTTTTACCGATTGCTGCATTTCAAATTCTTTATCCAGATTAAAATACGGCGCAGGCGATAATTTCACCCCGCGGAGATTATACAAGTATTCAGAAGAATTCAAATCATTTTTCATTTCACCAATGAGGAAAATGAGATCACCCTTTTCTTTAAAGTCGAGTGTCATGACATGCTCCTTATCGCGAACAACACCAATCATTCCAATTGTTGGCGTCGGAAAAACAGCATTGGAAACATTTCCACCAGCTTTTCCTACCGAAGCAGATTGATTGTAGAAACTTACATTTCCTCCTGTTACAGGCGTACCAAATTTAAGACAGGCTTTTCCCATGCCCTTAATTGAACCAACAAACTGCCAGTACACTTCCGGATTGTATGGATTTCCAAAGTTGAGGCAATTGGTTATAGCCGAAGGCTCACCTCCGGAACAAGTGATGTTACGCGCTGCTTCGGAAACTGCAATTGCACATCCGGTTTCAGGATCTGCAAATACATAACGTGAATTGCAATCAACCGACATAGCCAATGCAGCATCGGTGCCTTTCAGGTTTACAATTCCTGCGTCCGATGGTTTGTTTGTACCCATATTAATGGTTCCCACCATCGAATCGTATTGTTCGTAGATCCAACGTTTGGATGCAATATTGGGTTGAGCTAAAAGTTGCAGTGCATATTTTTTGATCTCATCGGCAGATGGTTCCGATAAGGAATCGATCGAAAACTTTTTAGTCTCGGCAAAATAAGCCGGCTCCGACCACTCGCGTTTATAAACCGGAGCACCTCCACCCAATACAAGTGAATCTGCAGGAATATAACCCACCAGCTCACCCTCAAAATAATATTCCAACCATCCAGTATCGGTGACTTCTCCGATCAGCGCACAATTCAGATCCCATTTATCAAAAATGCGCTGTACTTCCGATTCCTTTCCTTTTTCCACTACGATCAGCATGCGTTCCTGCGATTCTGAAAGGAGGAATTCGAAAGGCTTCATTCCTTCCTGACGCGCCGGAACTTTAGAAAGATCGATTTTCATTCCTAATCCTTTTTTCGCCGACATTTCACTGGTAGAACAGGCAATTCCTGCAGCACCCATATCCTGCATACCAACAATACAATTGGTATATTTCAATTCCATCGTAGCCTCCAGCAGAAGTTTTTCCATGAACGGATCTCCAACCTGAACAGATGGAAGATCTTTTGCTGAATCCTCTGAAATATCCTTCGAAGCAAATGCAGCACCGTGAATACCGTCTTTACCGGTTGAAGAACCAACAATGAAAACTGGATTTCCGGGACCATCAGACGTAGCGGAGATCATCTCCCCCACTTTCATGATCCCCGCAGAGAACGCATTTACAAGCGGGTTGGTACTAAAGCTTTCATCAAAAAAGACTTCACCACCAACAATGGGAATACCGAATGCATTACCGTAATCACCGATTCCCTTGGAGACACCCTTAACGAGCCATTTAGTTCGGGCATCATCAATATTTCCAAATCGAAGTGAATTTAACTGAGCAACAGGACGAGC
>JBKBUQ010000216.1:0-4338 GCA_046289975.1 Flavobacteriales bacterium
CCGGATCAGGAAACGGAATTGCAAATCATTATAAAATTCCGGGTAATGCAGAAGCGATCCTGCGATCATTGGCGCATTGGAAAACCATCAAAACCGATGTTGGAATGATCAATGAATTTCCTTTTTTTGGTTTTTGCGGTTTTGGCTTTGACGCACATATTGCGCATGAATTTGCGAAACTGAAATCACGAGGCATGGCAGGGTATACGCGACTTGTTTTCCGCGAATTCAAAAAATTTATTCCACAAGAAATTGAACTGCGATGCAATGGCGAAGTTGTAAGGGAAAACCCGTTTATTCTGTCGGTTGCAAATGTATCTGAGTACGGAAATGGAGTAAAAATTGATCCCGATGCCGATACGTGCGATGGTGAACTGGCTGTTTGCAGTATCCAAAAAGTAAATCCCTTTCAGCTTGCTGTCTTGTTTTTTAAATCCCGGAAAGGAAATATCAGTCATTCAGAATTTTACCGAAAGCGAAAAGGAGATTCCTTCGAGATAATAAGTACACATGCTCTAAAAGGTCACATCGACGGTGAGCCCTGGGAATTTAAAGACAAACACTTGAAAATCAGAATCACCGATAAACAGCTTCAATTGCTCGTTCCCTGATTTATTTATGTCAGGCAACGGAAAGTGCGTACCTTCCGTCTCGAATAAAACCAGACATTCCATGAGGAGAATTTTACTCTTTTCTATTTTAATGAACCTTGTGTTCATTACATCCAACAAAGCCACTCACATTACCGGAGGAGACTTCAGCGTAAAATGGCTGAACGGGAACAATTTTCAGGTTACACTCAAACTATTCCGCGATTGCGCAAGTGGTGGAGCTGCATTTGACAGTCCAATCAATATCCGCGTATTCGATAATGTAACCAATGCAGTTGTTTCCAACTTTTCAATGACACTTTTAAGTGTTACTCCAATTACGTTGGGTGATGAATGCTATAGTCCGCCATCTTCTATTTGCATTGAAGAAGGTTTTTACCAGACCACAATCAGTCTAGCCAATAATCCCAATGGCTATTACATGGCCTGGGAACGCTGTTGCCGTAATCCGGGTATTGTTAATGTTAGCAACCCTAACAACGCAGGAATGGTATTTTATGTGCAGGTACCCGATCCTGCTATTCAGAATTCCAACCCTGAATTCGGATCTTATCCTCCCGAAGGATACCTCTGTATTGGAACTACCAATTACATTGATTTTAGTGTAACCGAACCCGATGGCGATTCGCTGGCGTTTGAGCTCGAGGATCTTTACATGGGAAGTTTGAGCACAAACCTCAACCCGGCTCCTAATTCCGCAAATCCAAAACCCTACGCTATCTGTACCTGGCAGGCTCCTTTTGGCTTGGGAAATATTGTTGGCGGAACTCCACCAATGACCATCAATCCGCAAACCGGAATTATTACCTGTAACCCTACCACGACCGGAATTTTTGCATTTGCCGTAATGATCAAGGAATACCGTAACGGTGTGAAAATTTCAGAAACGCGCCGTGAAATACAGTACTATGTCCTGAATTGTGTTTTCGACGATCTTCCTGCGATCATGCTTACCGACACGGTGAATATTCAGGTTTTAACCAGTGGATGTTTTGATGTGGTAGTAATTGACGAAGACGTAAGCGATACTGTATCCATTTTCCTTTCATCCAACACATTCGGACAAGGTGCTACATTGGTAACTCCCGATCCTTACGTTACCACCCCAACTCCACTCTACTATTATTATTTTACCAATTCTTCAAATATTCCTGACTCCATACTTCTTCCTGCTCCCGACCTAGTAATGGGTTCTTACGTTGGTATTGGTGGCGTTGGCTTAAGGTATTGCTTCCCAACGGATTGTCCGGACCTTGAAATAACCGGAATGAATCTCGATGTGGCAGCCTTCTCGCTGGGATGTTCGGGTGATACCAATTTCATCAACCGGGTTGTTCAGATAAAAGTAATTCCTCCTCAAGGAATTGAAGAAATTGTACCGAATGTATTCACTCCCAATGGGGATGGGCTAAATGATGTTTTCAGACTGGAAGGAACACCGAACCCTTGTTGGGATTCCATTCATGTTGAAATCTACAACCGTTGGGGACAACTCATCTATGTTTCAGATGAAGTTGAATTCAAATGGGATGGAAAGACGAAGGCCGGTAAGGAAGTTCCGGAGGGCACTTATTTTGTGATCCTGAAAGGAACTTTTGGCGATACGGATGTTACGCGTCAGTATCCTGTCACACTTTTGCGAACCAAGAAGTAGGCCTGACATTTTTTCGGACATCCATTGATCGAATTGGCAGTTAATCCTGCCATTTTTTTCCATTTCTCTGCTTTTCCTGCCGTTGGTACGTGCTTTGTCGTGAAGCGTGTACTAACCAAAAAAACATTTTACCTATGGCAACTGCAACTTTAGAGAAAGTCGAAGTAAAAGTTAAACCTTTGGCTGACCGAGTGCTGATCGAACCTGTTCAGGCGGAAAGTAAAACTGCGGGTGGAATCATCATTCCCGACACGGCCAAGGAAAAACCCCAGCGCGGCAGAGTCGTGGCAGTGGGTAGCGGAAAAAAAGACGAACCGATGTCGGTAAAAGTAGGTGACACCGTGCTTTACGGAAAATATTCCGGAACCGAGATCTCCATTGACGGTACAGATTACATGATCATGAAGGAAAGCGATATCTACGCAATCATCTGATCGACTATTCAAATCAACCTCACACATTACGAATTAAAACCATACTTAAACTAAGCAACCATGGCCAAAGACATAAGTTTCAACATTGAATCGCGTGAAGCACTTAAAAAAGGAGTAGACACTCTTGCGAACGCCGTAAAAGTTACACTCGGTCCGAAGGGACGCAATGTGGTTATCGAAAAGAAATTCGGTGCACCGCATGTCACCAAAGATGGTGTATCTGTTGCAAAAGAAATTGAGTTATCAGATCCCATTGCCAATATGGGAGCACAAATGCTGAAAGAAGTTGCGAGCAAAACTGCAGATGTTGCAGGCGACGGAACGACTACAGCTACTGTTCTTGCCCAGGCCATTGTAACCGCAGGATTAAAGAATGTTGCAGCAGGAGCCAACCCAATGGATCTAAAGCGCGGAATTGAAAAAGCCGTAAAAGTGGTAGTGGAAGAGCTGAAGAAAATGTCGCAAACTGTAGGCGACGACAATAAGAAAATTGAACAGGTTGCTACCATTTCAGCCAACGGCGACAGCGCAATTGGAAAACTGATTGCGGAAGCAATGGCGAAAGTCGGGAAAGAAGGAGTGATTACAGTTGAAGAAGCAAAAGGGACTGAAACCGAAGTTAAAACGGTAGAAGGAATGCAATTCGACAGAGGTTATTTGTCGCCTTATTTTGTGACCAATACCGAAAAAATGATCACTGATCTTGACAAGCCTTACATTCTGATTACCGACAAAAAAGTAAGCAGCATGAAGGACATATTACCGGTTCTTGAGCAAGTAGCGCAACAAGGAAAGCAGTTGTTGATTGTAGCAGAAGATGTAGATGGTGAAGCACTGGCAACACTAGTGGTAAATAAACTTCGTGGTGCATTAAAAATTGCAGCGGTTAAAGCTCCCGGTTTTGGTGATCGCCGTAAAGCGATGCTCGAAGATATTGCCATTCTTACAGGAGGAACAGTGATTTCTGAAGAACAGGGATACCGTTTGGATGCAGCCGACATTACCCATTTGGGAAGTTGTGAGAAGATTACCATTGATAAGGACAATACCACGATAATTAACGGAAAGGGAAGTGCAGAAGCCATACAGCAACGTGTTTCACAAATCAAAGCGCAGATGGAAAGCACAACCTCCGATTATGATAAAGAAAAATTACAGGAGCGTTTGGCAAAATTAAGCGGAGGTGTTGCTGTTCTTTATATCGGAGCTGCTACTGAAGTTGAAATGAAAGAGAAAAAAGACCGTGTTGATGATGCCCTTCACGCGACTCGTGCTGCAGTAGAAGAAGGAATTGTTCCCGGTGGCGGTACAGCCTTTATTATTTTTTTAATTGGCCTTGACAATGCAAAGCCTGAACACGACGATGAAAAAACCGGAATTGATATCATCCGCAAATCACTCGAATCACCATTGCGTCAAATCGTAGAAAACGGCGGTCTGGAAGGATCAGTTATCGTAAACAAAGTACGCGACGGGAAAGACGATTTTGGATACAATGCTTCAACAGAAACGTATGAAAATCTGTTTAAAGCAGGTGTAATCGATCCAACCAAAGTGAGTCGTGTTGCTCTCGAAAACGCTGCATCAATTGCTGCGATGATTCTGACAACCGAATGTGTACTCAGCGAGAAAAAAGAGA
>JBKBUQ010000217.1:0-2660 GCA_046289975.1 Flavobacteriales bacterium
CTTTCTGTATGTTAATGACCGGTAACAAACTCAGCAACGATGCGCGATTGAGAATGGAAACCATGTGCAGAACCAACGACGGATTTGAAATTGCAGAAGTAGATTTGAAGCTGCGAGGTCCGGGCGATTTAATGGGAACTCAGCAAAGTGGTGCATTGGATTTAAGGCTGGCAGATCTTGCAAAAGATGGAGATATTGTAGCTGCATCGAGAGAAGCGGCACAACTTTTATTGGAAAAGGATCCGGATTTGACGTTACCTGAGAATCAATTGGTGCGACAACGTTTAGCGCAAATGGTAAAGGATCGTCCGAATTGGAGCAGAATATCTTGAGGTGAAAAGTTATTTGTCAAAAGTTATTAGTTAAAAGTGAAGGGGGAATGTGATTGAGTTTTAGTCTTACGTTAAATAGAAAAATCCCTGCCGGTCGACAGGGATTTTTATTTTATTAATTAATTATTTATTTAGGCGTTTTCGAGGTCGAATTTTAATGCATTTTCCATTGTAGGAATTTCAAGTTCGTCGCTCATGTCGCGTGATTCGCTTTTAGAACCTTTTGCCGGAGTTGAATCATTGCTTTTTTTACTGCGGATTTGATTTACCGAAATAAATCCGGGCAATCCCTGTAAATCTATTTTAAGGTCTTTAAGCGACATTCCCAATGCAACAGCAGCACCAAGTTCCTTGATCACAAATCCAATCAGGAAGTCATCGCTTCCCGCTCCGGGAGTAACCACGAATTCAATCTTGTTTTCGAGGCAATATTCAATCACCAACAAGATATTTTTTTTCTTCACGACCGCAGTAAGGGTCTCTTCACTGAATTTTCTAGATTCCATAAGCTTTAGTTTCTATTCTTAAAAATAGAGCAGTAAGGGCTGATTGCAGGCAGGTTATTAACAGGAATCCTGTTTTTGTTGGTAAAAAGTAATTTACCAAAATTCACGAGCCAATTCTGTCTATGGGATGCTAGGGCCGGATTATGAATAATTATTTCCAAGATATTTGGAAACCAATAGTTTGACGAGAAATGGAAGAGGATAAAAAGCTGAAGTCGAAAAGTAGAAACTTAATTCATTCCCCTTTCTTTTCGAATGTTTTCGTAGGCCTCCTGCACTTTTTGAAATTTTTCCTGTGCAGCTTTTTGATGTTCTTCACCAAGACTGGCGACTTTATCAGGATGGTAGCGCACTGCCATTTTTCGATACGCTTTTTTTACCTCTTCATCACTGGCTGAAGATTCAATTTCAAGGATTTTATAAGCACTTTTCGTGTCACGGACAAACATTGCCTGAATCGATTCGAAATCCCTTGAATTAACGCCAAGATAGCCCGCAATTTGAAGGATGACCCTTTGCTCGGCACTATCCACGCTTCCATCTGCGGCTGCAATTCCAAAAAGGTAATGGATGAGCTGAAGGCGCATGGGGTGCTCCATATAATTCCTTATTTCCAAACAAACTTCCTGCACTGGAATTTCCTTTTTCAGAATCTGCTGAAGCTCTTTAAGGATCTGCTGTGTACGGTACTCTCCAAACTGCCGGAGAAAGAAATTGCGCACATAATCCAATTCCGATTTCATGATTTTTCCATCGGCCTTCATCACTACTGCTGTGAGTATCAATAAGGATGCAGTAAAATCACCGGGAGTGGTATGGTGGCGGTAGCGTTCTCTCGATTGGCGGAATTGTCCTTCTATCTCTTCGTTTTTCTCAAAACTGGTGGCGTCAACCATGCTTCCTACAGCAAAGCCAAACACAGCTCCAATAGGTCCACCTAGTGCCCAGCCGAGTCCTCCACCTAACCATTTGCCGAATTTTGCCATAATCCTATTTTTGCAGACGTAAGTCCAAAAGTATTATTTTTAATGATTAGCACTTTTTTGTGAGCGTAACAGGCAGCGACCCCTATAAAATTGTTCCACCGGCAATCAGTTCGGGGAGTGTATATCTTTTCACTACTGATAGCGGGGTAGAATATGAAGTGCGTTTCGCCCGTAAAAAGGACAATCTCCTGCATGCTACTGTAGCCTTTGGTGTGTTAAATGAAGAATTTGGTGGTGAAGAATATGCGCTCACCAATCGAGGTGAAGTTTATAGGGTCATGTCGACAATAGTAACCATTGTAAGAAATTACATGTCAGAACATCCGAATCTGAGGTTGGTGGAATTTACCGGTGAACCAAAAGAAAATGAGTCTCCTGATGAGGCAACCAAGCGTCTGTTGCTTTATAACAGGTATCTCAAATATATTTTTGATGAATCCTGGGCATTCCGTCAATTGGGCAATCGTATGGTTGTTGAGAGAAAGGAGATTTGATTTTTAGGTGAGTGATGTATAGAGTAAAGTGAATGTGTGTTGTTTTCACGTTTGAAATAATTTTCACCACGATCCGCCTGCGCCACCGCCACCGCTGCTGCCGCCTCCAAAACCGCCCCAGCCACCGCCACCGCCTCCGGAAAAACCTCCCCAACTACCACTGTGTCGGCCCATCGAATTTCCTATCCAGAAACCTGTCCAAAAGGGTACATGATTTCTTCGGGAATAATCACTTGTTCGCTTAAGTGAAATAAGAATCCAAAACAAAACAATACCAATTAATGTAATAATTGTGGCTAATTTCTCCTGATTTCTCTTTGCTTTCGATTTAGATAATCCGTG
>JBKBUQ010000217.1:2670-4316 GCA_046289975.1 Flavobacteriales bacterium
GGAGCAAACTCAGCAGATGTTCGTGTCAATACAGCCGCAACACCTGCATGGATTCCTGTACTGTAGTTTCCGGTTTTAAAATGAGGTATCATCTCACCCTCCACAATTCGCTTTGCAACAGCATCCGGAACAGCTCCTTCAAGTCCGCGTCCTGTTGCTATAAAGCAATGTCCCTTTCCGTCCTCCGAACTTTCTTTCGGTACAACAAGAATTACAAGTCCGTTGTCTTTATCAGCTTTCCCAATTCCCCAGTTGTCGATTATTTTGAATGCATATTCTGCCGGGGTGAACTGACACAATTCGTTGGTCGTTACAACAGCAATGTCGGTAGTGGTGCTTACAGAATAATCTCTTAAGGTTTGCTCAAGAGAACGGGTATCGTTTTCACTCAGAATACCGGCAAAATCATTAACCAATCTGTTGGGGACAGGTTGTTCGGGAATGGTGCAGGATTTTTTCTCCTCGCAGGAGGGAAATAGTAGTATTGGTAAAAGAAAAAGTAAAATGCGTTTCATTTCCCAAATAGCATTTCGTTCGACAATTCGTTCGTATCGTCTTCCTTGTAGGGGAAATGATGACTGAGTTGCTCTCCTGCTTTCAGGATTCCTGTTACAATCGCTTCAGAATAATTGCCATCCCTAAAAAGATTTTTCATCTCATCGCGGATGGCATCCCAGAAACCTTTCGGAACTTTTTCGTTGATTCCGGCATCACCGATAATTGCGAATTTATGGTCTTTCAATGCAATATATATCAGAACACCGTTTCGTTTTTCGGTGGCATCCATACCAATCTCGTGAAAGATCCATGCAGCGCGATCAAGAACATTTTCTTTACAACGGTTATCTATGAAAACGCGAATCTCTCCGGAAGTGATTTTTTCTGCTTCGGTTATGCTTTGTTCAATGCGGAGAATATCCGCATCCGAAAAATTATTCCGCGGCATTTTTTCCCTTTCCGAATTCTTCCCGGACATCTACAGCCTTATTGGATCCTTCATCTGCTTTGAAGCTTTCCCTTGGTTCAAAACCAAACATTGCATTGAACATGTTGGTCGGGAATTGTTTGATTCGAACATTGTAACCACGAACAGCTTCGTTGTAATCGCTTCTTGCTTTGGCAATACGATTTTCTGTTCCCTCAAGTTGCGCTTGAAGGTCCCGGAATGCATCCGGACTTTTCAGATTTGGATAAGCTTCTACCTGCAAATTGATTGCTGTGCGAATATCACGTGCCATTGGTTCCATTTTTTCGATATCACCTGCATTTTTTGCGTCGGCAATTCCGGAACGGTACTGGGTAACCTTGGTAATAATTTCTTTTTCGTTCTCCGCATTCATTTGCACAGTTGCCACCAATTGAGGTATAAGATCAAAACGACGTTGGTACTGCGTCTGGATGTCGGCAAATTTTTGGTCAACGGTACCTTCTGTTTCAATAATTCCATTGTACATCGAGCGGACCCACATTACAAGAATGAATAATACTCCTAATACGGATAATAAAATAATGGTTGAACGTTTCATTTTTTATTTAAGATTAAATTGTTGGTTGTGGTGTACTACGTAATTTGATTTGAAAGGTTTGGATGAGGATATTTATCCCATTTTCTCTATCATTTCTACAGATCGTTTCAGGAATGCACT
>JBKBUQ010000218.1:0-4312 GCA_046289975.1 Flavobacteriales bacterium
GGTGGATGAAACAGTATCGATAATCTGCCATCCTGTGCTTTGGTGATGTCTCCAAATGATTTGCTCTGTGAAGCCGAAACCGATATAATAATCCCAGGAGAGATCTACAGAAGTAGACAAGGTTCTGTCGGCATACAGGTGAATGGTTTTTTGCATCGCGCTAAAATCAGATTCGATACCACAGTCAGATACTGCGGTCATTTTGTATTTCCATGACTGAACAAAAGGATCAGCACCTAAATCCAAAAACTGACTCAGGCTATCGTAAGGCACCATTCCTACGAAAGCAAATCCGCTTGGCTCGCAAGTTTCACGGTAAATGTTGTAATGGGAAATATTGCTAAGTGTTGCTTTTTCCCAGACAACAAGATTTTTTCCAGTAAGGCTATCAACTGTAACGAGACAAATTTCCTGGATTGCAGGCTGAACACTTCCCAGCTCAATGATGAAATTGCCATAACAGCCAAAAGCATCAGAGATGGTTAAATAGTGTGATCCCGGATTGGTGTTGTAAAGATCTTCAACCATATTGGTATTGTCCCAAACGGTGTTGTATCCAAATCCTGCACCACCTGCCGGTGTAATTTCTATGTATGCATCGTTTGCACCACATGTTCCTTCATTCGAATTGTCCAAATAGAAGTAGGGAGCATCATAATTAGAAAGTGTTGTCATCAATGAATCCGTACAACCGGCAGCATCTGTTACAATAGCGTAGTAAAAACCTGCAGCCAGATTGGTCGCAACAGTACCCGACTGGATTCCGGCATTGGCACTCCATTGAACATTATACGGTATCACTCCGCCTTCAGGATAAAGTTCAATCGATCCGTCGTTCATTAAACAAGTAGGAGTAGATGAGGAATACCAATTCAAAGCAAAAGCATTGGAACTGCTCACTTCAATACATTCTGCATAACTGCATCCACTGGCATCTCTTACAACTATCTGATACGTTCCGGGGCTAAGTCCTGCTATATCCTGGGTCGTTGCTCCGTTCGACCACAAATAAGTGTAGGGTGCTTGGCCACCTGAAACTGTTAAATCAATCGCTCCGTTAGGTTGAGATTCGCAACTGATGGGGCTAACACTAAATGATACTTGTGGACCGTTAATTCCTTCAACCAGGAACGGCAAGCTACCATAACACGAATTCGCATCCGTCACTTGCACTAAATGCTGACCAGCAGATAGACTGTCTGCTGATGTACCGGTATCTCCGTTACTCCATAAAATCGAATATGGTGCAAATCCGTTTGCAATGCTTACTGTTGCCTGACCATCAAGACTTCCGCATAATACCTGAGAAGTATTAACATCCAGTGTGAGTTGATCATAAACAGTCACAGGTAAAGAAAATAAACAATAGTTTTCATCAAAAACATCTACATAAAAAGAGGAATTACCAATGATATTGAATAAGGTGTCTCCACCCATTTCATCAGGCCAGTTAATATCGTAAGGAGGGACACCACCATTTATTACTACCCATGCATATCCGTTTTCCAATCCGCAATCGGAGTCAACCTTATGCACTGAAACAGTCATTGGGGGGGGGTTGTCAAAAATAAAAGATTCTTCATAGGTACAGCCGGTAATATCATCTGTAATAACAAGGCTGTAAGCACCAGCAGGCAGGTCGCTAATACTAGAAGTGACTGCTCCTGTGCTCCAGGCATAGCTAAGGAATTGCGATCCCCCCATTGCATTGATATCGATGCTTCCGTTAGCGTCGTTATGGCATTGTGGGGGATAAACATAGTTGTATGAATAAATGGAGGAAACCACTTTTATTGCATCGGACATGTACATCCAACCATCGGTTGTTGTTTTCACATGCAATTCATAAAACCCCTTAGGCTTGGAACAAGGTACTTCAAGGACTATATCAAGGAAATTAGGAAAATCCGGCGGAGTAACATTGGTTGGGATTATGGTGTCCCCCCCCTGAATGAAATAAATAAATTCATAAGTAAAGAAATTCGTTCCAATCCCTTCGATGGTCGGATAATTGGATTGATCTTGCGTTATTTCGAAAGGTGTTACAAATGCAAGCATAGGGTTCGCAGCATGGATCACAGTCTTTACAATAGTATCGTTATAACGGTAGGTGTCGCTTAGATGACTTACCACAACTTTTACTTCGTAATTATTAGGTACACTTAAGTCGGCTTCCGTTGTGAATGTATAAGTGTCAAAACCAAAATACGGAAACAATGCAGAAAGCATTTTGGTCTCGTTTACCCATGGTCCATTATTGATGGAATAACTAAAAAGTAGGCTGTCGCCTGGCTGAATATCAGAACCGTAATTGTAATACTCAAGGATAATTGTTTCTGTGCTTAATAAACCAAGACCGGAATTAGGACTTGAGATTTGAGAAGCAGTTAAATCCGGTTGGGCCCAGGCGTTCAGTTTGAGTATTAAAACTGGAATGAATAAAACGAGTTTTTTGAACATGCTGAATAATTTTGGGCAAATCTAAACCAATTAAGCGAAATAAGACATTGATTGGTAGGGGAAAATGAAGGAATGGTCGTTTAAAACTCGATATCGAGGTTGAGTCGCTTTTGCAAGAGGATCAAATGCGGGTTTTTTTCCGCTAATTTTTTGAATTTATCCTTGTTGGTATATAAAAAGGCTTGTTCTTCTCCTTCTTCAGCCATTCGTGTTTCGATAATAATGGCGGAATTATTGAGGCGCTGACGAATAAAATCAAGGATATCCTGTTTTTCTCTTTCAAGCTGATTTTCCATCGTTTTGTTGTCGATGGTTAACATGATTTTGAAGTCGGAAGTGAGTTCCGGCTTGCGTTTGGTCAGGCAAACAACAATAGAATCCTTGCCCTGTGCTTTCATTCTATTGGCGATTTCTGTCCATGCCTGATCGAACTGTTCAGCACTGAAATCATCCATTGGGCCCTGAATAGGAGTACCGTCCTCCTGGGTTTCAATTTCAGTTACGGTTTTGGGTTTACGGTATTCGCTGATCGAAACTGTTTTCAGTTTGGTAAGATCGCGTGTAACAGGCATGGTTTTTCCGCCGGATTCGACCGGTGCTTCAGGTGCGGAAGGAAGTTTTATTGCCGTTGCAGATGGCGCGGCTGAACGGCTGAGTCGGGTTTGTGCCTGTAGGTAATTGGGATTGACATGTCCGCCCTCCGGAGGGAGAATTACGATCAGTTCAGATTTTTTTTTTCAGCCTGAGGATCGAGGGAGCATGCTTGCATGAGTGTGAGTTCTACCAGTAACCGCTGGTTCTTTGAACTCTTGTATTGCACATCGCATTTCGAATACAATTCCAGCGCCTGAATAAGTAATGAAGCAGGTGCGGCTTGTGACTGCGATTGATATTTTGATTTTACATTTTCGGAGGTCTCTAGTAAAATCAGGGTTTGTGGATCTTTGCAAACGAGTAAGTCACGAAAATGGGAAGCGAGTCCGTTGATGAAAATATGCCCGTCAAATCCTTTCTTTAGAATCTCATCATAGATGAGCAAAACGTTTTTAATGTCTTTCCCAAAAATGGCATCGGTCACACGGAAATAATAATCGTAATCGAGAACGTTGAGGTTGTCGATTACCGCATTGTAGGTGAGGTTGTTTCCTGAAAAGCTGACAACCTGGTCGAAAATGGATAAGGCATCACGTAAACCACCGTCTGCTTTTTGAGCTATTACGTGCAAAGCCTCAGGTTCTGCCGTTATTCCTTCGCTTTGTGCAATTTTTTGGAGATGATCGGCAATATCCTGCAATCGAATCCGGTTGAAATCGAAGATTTGACAACGCGAAAGAATGGTTGGTATGATCTTGTGTTTCTCGGTGGTGGCAAGAATAAAAATAGCGTGACGGGGTGGTTCTTCGAGTGTTTTGAGGAACGCGTTAAATGCCCCTGTACTCAGCATATGCACCTCGTCGATGATATACACTTTGTACTGACCAAGCTGAGGTGCAAAGCTGACCTGCTCAATAAGCGAGCGGATAGCATCCACGCCATTGTTCGAAGCAGCATCCAGCTCATAAATATTGAGTGAACGACCATCATTAAACGATTGGCAGGATTCACATTTATCACAGGCCTCTGTATTGGGCTGCAGATCCATACAATTAATGGTCTTTGCCAGAATTCTTGCACAGGTGGTTTTACCCACCCCGCGAGGACCACAAAACAAAAATGCCTGGGCCAGATGTTTGCTTGCAATGGCATTCTTCAAAGTAGAGGTAATGGCCGACTGACCTACAACCGTATCAAAGGTTTGCGGGCGGTATTTTCGAGCCGATACAATGAAGTTATCCATGTGCCTGAATGCGTT
>JBKBUQ010000021.1:0-26812 GCA_046289975.1 Flavobacteriales bacterium
TAGCCTTCGTCTGAATATCTCCGCGAAACGGATGCTGTGATTGCAAGTCCATTATCCATCATTCCTGTTGAACCGGTTGCCATAACACGATGTGCATAGCTTCGGTTGGAAAATGCATAAGAAACACGATTGCCTTTTCTGTAAGAACTTGCGCGTGCATCAATGTTGGAATATCCTCCTATACCAGAGAATCCTATTCGGGAGGAAGCATTTCCGGTTTTAACTTCCATCCAGCGTGTTACGTCATTTAATCCTCCCCAATTGCTCCATGATGCCCATCCGGTTTCAAGGTCATTGACCCGAATACCATTAATAAAAACCGTAGTATGATCTGAATTAAGTCCACGAATACGAAAACGTGCATTTCCGAAATTAAATCCGGCAACAGAAGCATAAACATCTCTTGAAGCTTGCAATAACCCGGAGATATCCTGCGATTCTGTTTGGTCATCGTTGTCACCACTGGTGCTTGTAAAAATTGGCAGGCGATTCCCCTGTTCAAGCAGCGTATCCGGCTTCACACGAAACGAGGTGTCATTCTGGCTTTTAACCTCAACAGATAGAAGATGAAAAAGCATAAGGATATAAGATCCTCTAAAGTTTAGGTAGGTCATTCGGGCAAGTAGCATTTGCGGCGACAAAAATCGGAAGATTTATCTTTCTGTTGTTCTTAATTCTTTAAAAAGTAACATTTTAATAATCAACAACAGTGAATTGATGTTTGATTTGCACGCCTTTTGTTAAGAAATCAAGAAATAACCATTCAAAGGACTCATTTACCTACCTTTGTTTCAATAGTTGTCTATGAAAAACACCTTGCTGCTTACTGCCCTATTCATTTCGGCATTTTACACACCCGGAAATGCTCAAACTGAAAAGAAATTTTACTCTGCATGTATTGCCTTTTGGAATGTGGAGAATCTTTACGACACCATTAATGAGCCTGCTAAAAACGATGAAGAGTTTTTGCCTTCAGGTCTTAATCGATGGAATACCGAAAAGTATTTGAAAAAACTGGATCGTTTAAGTGAGGTCATTGCACAACTAGGGACTGAATTCAATCCCGATGGCCCGGCAATAATAGGATTAGCTGAAATTGAAAACATAGCTGTACTTAATGATTTAGTTAAACAAACTAGCATCCTAAGTAGGAATTACAAGCCGATTCTCTTCGAAGGTCCTGATCGACGAGGCGTGGATGTTGCATTGTTGTACAATCCAAAATACTTCTCACCGAAATCGCAGGTGCTTTACAAATTAACGGATCCAAATGACACTTCTTTTGCAACAAGGGGGCAGCTATTGGTTAGCGGAACATTGGATGGAGAGCGGATGCATTTTGTTGTTGCGCACTGGCCATCGCGCAGAGGGGGTGAAAAAAGAAGCAGGCCAAAACGTGCACTTGCGGCAAATTTAGGGAGATCCATTATTGATTCAATTCAAAAAGCAGAAACCGGTGCTAAGATTATTTATATGGGAGACCTAAATGACGATCCTGTTAATGAAAGTGTTTTTAAAGTAATTCAGGCCTCCGCAAAAAAAACTGATTCAACCGGAAACAAACTTTACAATCCGATGTACCCGCTCTTCAAAAATGGAATTGGATCACTTGCCTGGAATGATTCATGGAACCTTTTTGACCAAATGTTACTTACTGCAACTTTTCTTGCAACACAACAACCCGGTTTCCAGTTTCATCAGGCAAAAGTCTTTAACAAACCATTTCTTCGTCAAGACAGCGGTAACTTTAAAGGCTACCCCTGGCGGACTTTTTCTGCAGGAACATACACTGCTGGATATGCAGATCACTTTCCGGTTTATCTCATCCTCAAAAAAGAAGTGAAATGAGGTTATTGATTTTACTGCTTTCTGTTTTGACATTAACAAAAAGCTATTCACAGGCATTTTTACCAACAAGTTTTTCCTTTAACTCAGCAAGTCCCCCAACCGGTTGGATCCTCAATCTTGATGTTGTTGCAGGTGCTACTACGTACGCAACAGGCAGTGATGGTAACCCATCCTGCAGGCTCGATGGCACAGGAGAATTCGTTCTTATTGAGTTTTCTGATGAGCCGGATTCGCTTTTATACAGCATCAGAGGAACTGCTACAAGTCCGCCGGCAGCTGCACCAGGAACGCAATTCACTGTTCAGCAATCTGCAAATGGAACCACATGGTCAACCATCCGATTATTTGACACTAGTAACATGACAACCGGTTTTACAACCTACACCGATATTTTACTTTCTTCCACCCGATATGTTCGATTCTACTATACCAATAAAGTTTCAGGATCGAATGTTGCTCTGGATGCCATTACAATAAAAAAAGCCGATCCCGGTCCGGAACCTGCAATTGCTGCTTTCTATAACAGTGTACAAATCCAAAACGGAGGGACAATTGTTGTCAGTAATTCCGGTAATAATCCCATTCAACTATTTAATCAGGGCACATCACAAACATTAACTTTAGGTACGCCGACATTGTCTGGCGCTGCTGCCTCTGATTATGGACTGCTCAACTTTCCGTCGTCCATTTCCTCATTGGGAAATTCCTCTTTCGATCTTACATTTACGCCATCTCAATCGGGCACCAGGTTGGCAGTGCTGTCGATCCCCACAAATGATCTCAATGACCCGGTATTTACGATTAACATTTATGGAATCGCGGGTGGACTCGCAACTGAACCCATTGGACAAGCGCAAAGCTTTTCAGCAACCAATATCAAGTCATTTGATTACCGTTATTCATTTTCGCAGGGAACTTCCAATGCCGAAAATTTTCTTGTACTTAGAAAAATAAATGCCGCTGTAACAGAAACTCCGGTTGATGGCGTTCACTATAGAATTGGGGATGTTATTGGAAATGCCAAGGTAGAATATGTTGGTCCGGCAACTAATAATTTAAAACCGGATTATGCCTATGCAAATACATCCTATCACTATGCTGTTTTTGCATTTAACGGCCCATTAGGCTTCGAAAATTATCTAAGCATAAACCCAACAACAGCCTCCCTAACTACTATTGGCAATATGTCAGGAAATTATTATTCAGGAGTTAATTCTCTTTCCTCGGGATTCATTAATGCACTTCAACTGAAAATCAATCCTCATAATTGGATATATTATTCTTCCTATGCATCAACCATGATTGCAGATTTTGAAGAGCACGACACCATCAATGGAAAAAAAACTGTTATGTGTCAGTACAGCGGTTATCGTTTCATGTATAATCCACCGTTTGCATGGGACAGTATGAGTCGTGAACACGTTTTTGCACACAGTTGGTTCCCCACAAATCCTGCATCGAATAATATCGAATATTCGGATCTGCACAATCTTTTTCCTGCACAATTATTGAATGTAAACATCCCAAGAAGCAATAACCCAATGGGAATTGTTGTTACACCAACACAAATATTCCGTCAAGGCAAATTAGGATTAGACGCGCTTGGCAACACTGTTTATGAACCACGCGAAGATATCAAAGGCAATGTGGCACGTGCAATGTTTTACATGACTGTTTGTTATAACGGAACAGGTGGTTTTACATGGACATTGCCCGCAAATCAAAATCAACAAATTTTAAAGGACTGGCATTTTCAGGATTTACCGGATAATTATGAAATTGCCAGAAATGATTATGTTCACTTTATTCAGGGAAACAGAAATCCTTTTGTAGATTCTGTGCACTACGCATGCTACATTGATTTTTCCACCTTAACCCGTATTAACAATCCTCCACAATGGTGCGTTACATTATCCTCGGAAAATGAAAGTAAAAAATTCAACCTTGAAATCTGGCCAAATCCTTCAGATGATTTCATCTATTTTAATTCGAACGGAATAGTAATTTCGGAGTGGATGATTTGTGACATCAATGGCCGTGTCTTATATTCCGAAAAACCATCATCTATTATTACCGAATTGATAAGTATACCTATTTACAACTTTGACTCCGGAGTTTATTTTATCCGGGCAAAAAGTGAAAACGGCTGGTTACATGCCAGGTTTATTCACCAGTAGTTTACTTCAAAAATTCCATTACGACCTCCAAAAACAATGCAGGTGCCTCTGCATGAACCCAGTGTCCGGCATTTGGTATTGTTACGATCTTACTATCCGGAAACTGATGGGCGATTGATTCAAAATCACCATCCAGAATATAGTTTGATCGTTCACCCCTGATAAATAATGTGGGAACTTTAACTACTCCTGATGGAAGAGCTTGCAAAATTTCTTCTATTTCTCTGTAGAGTACGTGCAAATTAAACCGCCAATCCAGTTGCTCCTTTTCTGACCAATACAAATTCTTAAGTAGGAATTGAATAACCGAAGGTTCCTGAATATATGAACGCAATGTTTCCTCTACTTCTTTTCGTGATTTTACACTGTGTAAATCGACGGCAAGCATTGCATCAAAAATAACCTGATGATGTGGTGGATACTTTTTTAATCCCATATCCACAACAATCAATTGATCCAACCTTTCAGAATATCGTTGCGCAAAATACATTGCTATTTTCCCACCCATTGAGTGTCCAATAAGGCTTACTTTTTCCAATCCTTCATCACGAATCAATTCTGACAGATCTTCGGCCATTGCATCATAATTCATCTCATCAACATGAGCCGAATGTCCATGATTTCGTTGATCGACAAGATATACCTTTCGGTTTTCTGCGATTGTTTTGGAAAGCGTTTGCCAATTATCGGAAGAACCAAATAAACCATGTAGAATTAGAACCGGTTTTCCTTCTCCGAAAGAACGGTAGTGTAGTTTCATTTGAGTTGACGTAAATAAAGCTGAATAGTGTTTTCCAAACCAAAATACAATGCATCTGAAATCAATGCATGTCCTATTGAGACTTCAAGCAAAGAAGGAATATTCTTCTTGAAAAAAGCCAGGTTCTCAAGACTCAAATCATGACCGGCGTTGATCCCCAACCCAACCTCAACGGCCATTTTTGCTGCTGAAATAAAAGGCGCAATTGCATTTTCCCTTCCTCCAGAATATTGCGCCGCATAACTTTCGGTGTACATTTCAATTCTATCTGTTCCTGTTTGAACTGCAGCCTTAACCATTTCCGGATTAGGATCTACAAAAACAGAAGTACGAATACCTTTTGACTTAAACAGACTGATCATTTCCAGAAGGAAGTCTTTTTCTGTAATCGTATTCCAACCATGATCGGAGGTCAATTGCGATCCACTATCCGGGACTAGTGTAACTTGATGAGGAAGCACTTCCAAAACGAGATCAACAAACTTCTTCTCTTTCGGATTTCCTTCGATATTGAATTCGGTAGACAATAAGGGTTTCAATTTCCGGACATCGTCGTACCGAATATGTCTTTCATCAGGACGCGGGTGAACGGTTATTCCATCTGCGCCGAAACGTTCAGCATCCAGGGCAACTTTTATCACATCCGGAACATTACCCCCACGGGAGTTGCGCAATGTTGCTATCTTATTGATATTGACGCTAAGCTTTGTCATCGGTGTCATGTATTTCGTATTTTTGCCTCACCTTGCAGAAACCAAAATTACAATGAAATTTCTGCACGATATTTGAAGCCTGAAAATTATGCTGACTCAAGACCTCATATCAGAGAACATTCCGCCCATTAAAATGAGCGACACAGGCAACAAAGCACTGAAGTGGATGGATGAATTCAAGGTTGCCCATCTGCCTGTGGTTGACGGAGGTAAGTACCTGGGATTGATAGCAGACGCTGATATTCTTGACCTTAACCAGCCTGATAAAGCCTTAGGTGAACAGGAAGATCTGGAGCTTGATGATATTTTCATCAGCGAAAACCAACACATCTATGATGCCATTAAACTCATGAATGAAAACCGGCTGAGTATAATTCCGGTTCTTGATGTCAATGGTAACTATATGGGAGCAATCTCCATGACCAACCTCATGGATAAAATCGGGTCCTTCTCCTCCATAACAGAACCCGGAAGCGTTCTTGTGCTTGAAGTGAGTAATCAGGATTATTCCTTATCTCAAATCGCACAAATTGTGGAGGGAAACGATGCAAAGGTTTTAAGTGTGTTTCTGAATAACAATCCTGAAAACGGCACTTATGATGTTACTTTAAAGATCAATAAAACGGATATTTCGGGTGTACTTCAGACGTTTCAGCGTTATAACTATTTTATCAAGTCTGCTTTTCAGGTTGACGCGTCGTATTTTGATGATTTGAAGTCGAGATACGATGCATTGATGAACTACCTTAAACTGTAATAAAAAAACAGAATGCCCGGAAAAAGGATCCTTGTCCTTGTTACATTTTTCATTCGGGCGATTACTGTCTATTCACAACACGACTCTGTAACCGTTGCCAGAATTTCTATTAGTGGGAATAATAAAACAAAAGAGAGTATTATTCTCCGTGAAATTTCATTTGCGCCTGGACAGAGATTACACCGGAACCAACTCTCCAGAGAAATAGAGCGCTCTCAATCCATGCTCATCAATACACTTCTATTTAATTTTGTAGAGGTAAAGGAAGTCCCGATCGATTCGGTGTATTCAGATGTTTTCATCTTTTTAAAAGAACGCTTTTACCTCTGGCCGATACCTGTTTTCAAATTTGCCGACCCCAATTTTAACACATGGTGGCTAACCAAGGATTTTACGCGAACCAATTATGGGTTAGTTATTCTGAAAAAAAATTTCAGGGGAAGAAATGAGGATCTTGGGACAAAAGTTCAGCTGGGATATTCGAAAGAATTTGCAGCAACATATCGACTCCCCTATTTTACCAAACGACAAAAACTGGGAGGTGGATTATGGGCAAGCTATGTTCAGAATAATGAGGTTACAATCGGCACCAAAGACAATAAACGAATTTTCTATACAGGAGACAATGGGAATTCAAGAGATGAACTCTCCTTTCGGGCTTATTTGTCTTACCGCGCAAAAATCCACACCTGGCATACATTGGAATACCGGCACAACAGAATACGAGTAGTTGACTCCGTTCAGACGCAGTCAGTTCAGTATTTGCAGGACAATGCCGCGATCATGACCTTTCCATCGCTTTATTACACACTCAAAATAGACAGAAGAGACAATAAAGGATATCCTTTGGAAGGTCGTTATACTCAAATGGAAATAACGAAACACGGATTTTTTAATATTGGACAGAACTCCCCAAACATTCTCCAAATGTATCTTTTACATACTGAATTATTCAGAGTAAGCAATTCGCTTTTTTTCGCCATGCAGTTCAGAGGTAAAATCATCCCTACTAAAAAACTCCCTTATTATTTCCAGGAAGGTCTGGGGTATCAACATTACGTAAGGGGATACGAGTATTATGTAATCGACGGACAAAACTTTGCAATGTTTCGATCGAATGTTAAATACAGATTATTTGGTCCGAAAATTCATGATCTTGACTTTTTGCAGGGAACGAATTTTTCAAAACTTCATTATGCCTTTTACCTCAACCTGTATATTGATGCAGGATACGTTCAGGACCGGCGCTATTACACAGAAAACCCACTTGCCAACCAAATGCTTTATGGCACAGGAATCGGACTCGATTTTGTAAGCTTTTACGATAAAGTTATTAGATTTGAATATTCGATGAACAAAGAGTTGGAGAAAGGCTTCTTCATTCACTTCATCAAACCTATTTAGCATGACTATCGCCATTTACGGCCGTTCATTCAGCGAAGAACATATTCCGCACATTCAGCAACTTTTCGATGAGCTTGCCAAGCGGAAAGCGCAATTGATCGTTTTTGAAGCTTTCAATTCCTTTTTGCGCCCGAGAATTAATGTCGGAACAGAAATAAAACTATTTACCCGTCATTCCGAAATTAAAAACAAAGCGGAGTGTTTGATTAGTATAGGAGGCGATGGCTCAATAATGGACGCCGTTACAATTGTAAAGGATTCAGGAATCCCTATTCTAGGAATCAATACCGGTCGATTGGGATTTCTTTCGAACATCTCTTTGGAACAAATCAGCACCGCCATTGAAAATCTATTTGAAAAGGAATACCGAATTGAAAAAAGAGCGCTGTTGCGTGTTGAAACAAGCAACAACATATTTGGAAGCACCAACTTTGCACTTAATGAATTAACTATTCACCGCAAAGATTCAGGATCGATGATTACCATCCATGCCCAGGTGGAAGATCACTATCTGAATTCTTATTGGGCGGACGGTATTATTATTGCAACTCCAACCGGTTCAACAGCCTATTCATTAAGCGCAGGTGGACCCATTGTAGAGCCGGGTTCCAATAATTTTGTAATTACCCCGATTGCACCTCACAACCTAAATGTTCGCCCCATGATCATTTCAGATGATAATATCATCCGATTGAGGGTGGAAGGTCGTTCCAAACATTTCCTTGCCACTCTTGATTCCAGGTCCTTTAGCGTTGATAGTCAGGATGAACTAATTATCAGAAAAGCGGATTTCAAGATCAAGCTCATCAAATTACAGGGCCAGAATTTCTACGAAACCATCCGCAACAAACTGATGTGGGGTATTGATAAGCGGAATTAACAATTTACTGACTTTGGGGTAAAAATCAACGAATTGGATTTAGCCAATAAATCTCTAAATTTGTATCTACAACTTGCATGAAACGCATAATCGTATTTTTAATAATTATCGCCAACGCATTGCCTTTTTCACAAAATGGGTATTCGCAAGCGTGGAGGTATTACAGGCAAGAGGTTCGCCTAGGTTTTGGGGCATCCAATTTTTTGGGTGAGTTGGGAGGTGCAAATAACATCGGTACAAATCGAATGAAAGATTTGGAGTTTGCCATGACCCGTCCTGCTGTAGATGTCATGTATGCCTATAAAATTAATCCAAGTTTCAAAGCAAGGACTCATCTTCTATATGGTCGTTTAAATGGTAATGATGCGCTTACGACAGAACGGTTCAGAAACAATAGAAATCTTTCTTTCCGCTCTCCGGTAGTTGAATTGGCCGTCATGGTAGAATATTACCCATTAACGGAAAAACTCGGACACCTATACGCGCTTCGAGGAGTAAAGGCAAAAAAGAAGCTAAAATATTTAGCCCCCTACATTACTACCGGTATTGCAGGATTTTGGTTCAATCCCCGTGCAAAATATCCGGTTGACGGAAAATATTATTCATTGCACAAGTTAGGCACTGAAGGTCAGGGGTTATCCGGTGGAGCACCATCGTATAAAAGAGTTTCACTTTGTATCCCCTCCGGAATTGGAGTGAATTATATGATGAATAAATTCCTGAGTATCGGATTTGAAATAGGTGGAAGGCTAACCTTTACCGATTACATTGATGATGTTAGTACGGTTTACTACAGTAACGCAGCCATTCAATCTGCCCGCGGAGATGTAGCCGCCTATTTTGCTGATCCAAGCAAGCATGACGCTCAGCTTATCGCAGATGCAGGAGGCAACCCAACCCGCCCCGGACTTCAAAGAGGTGATAAATCGGATAATGATTCCTATATGTTCGCAATATTTCGAGTAAATTACCGTTTCCTCAAGGGAAGATTTGTTCTTCCTAAGTTTTGACGAATGCCACGCTTCTCTAAAATTTTTACGCTCATATTATTGCTTTTCGTTCAATCCGGGAAGGCACAAATTGAGCTTGGTTTAACAGGTGGTGTCTCCTACTATACAGGAGACCTCAATCCGTACAAACATTTTCGAAATAACCATTTCGCAGGAGGAATTTTTCTTCGCGACAATGTAAACGAGCGCTTCGCCTGGCGCTTGTCTTTTACTTATGGTAATGTATCCGGAGCTGACTCACTGAGTTCCAATCCTAATCGTTCAGTACGCAATCTCAGCTTTCGTTCCAGAATAATTGAGATCGGACCCATTTTCGAATTAACATTCGTAAAGTTCTCCCTTGGTAATATCACCGATAAATCCGCTACTTTCTATCTTCAAGCAGGCATGACTTATTTCAATATGAATCCACAGGGTCAGCTCAACGGGGAATATGTTGATCTTCAGCCATTGGGAACCGAAGGACAGGGGACAAATCTCAACTCCAGGAGAGCCTATTCACTGAATCAGATTTCCATTCCCTTGGGCATTGGTATGAAAGGGAATATTAGTAAGCGGGTATGTATTGGATTGGAATATGGGTTAAGAAAGACATTTACCGATTATTTGGATGATGTATCGGGAAAGTACGTGGATCCCAATCAACTTGCAATTCAAAATGGTCCAATGGCTGCACATTTTGCCAACCAGAGCACTGATTCCCCAGCCATTGCAGGAACTTTAAGAGGAAACCCGAATACCAAAGACTGGTACGCATTTGCTTTAGCAACCCTTTCGGTTCGACTTGGAAAACTGAATAAATGCTATAGTTTCAGCAGTAAGCGCAATTGACCGTTGAGAAAAGAATTCTCAAAAAAGGTTAATTTTTTCCAATCCGAACAATAATGCGGATATTTGCGCGCTTGTTTTCAGGCCAATGAACCTCAAAGAACAGATCGACCCAAAAAGAATACCCCTGCACGTCGCCATAATTATGGACGGCAATGGCCGTTGGGCTAAGCAAAAGGGGGAGTCCCGAATTATGGGTCACATTAGTGGCGTTGAATCGGTACGCGAAAGTCTAACTGCTGCTACAGAGCTTGGGGTGAAGCACCTTACGCTTTATGCTTTTTCAACTGAGAACTGGAACCGTCCGAAAGAAGAAGTGGATGCTTTGATGAATCTGCTTGTAAATACCATTGCGCAGGAAATTGCATCGCTTAGTGAAAACGGTGTGCGATTAATGGCAATTGGCGATATTGATAATTTACCTGAATCGTGCAAGGCTGCCTTATTTAAAGCAATAGATCAGACAGCCAACAATACAACCATAGAATTAATTCTTGCATTAAGTTACAGTTCCCGTTGGGAAATTGTAAATGCAACACGAAAAATTGCCGAAATGGTGAAGGAAGGAACTCTCGACCCTGCTTCGATTAGTGAAGACACCATTCATCAACACCTCACAACTAAAGGTATTCCCGATCCTGAACTACTTATTCGCACCAGCGGTGAAAAAAGAATTAGTAATTTCCTGCTCTGGCAATGTGCCTACACCGAATTCTACTTTACCAAAACACTTTGGCCTGATTTCAAAAAAGAACATTTCTACGAAGCAATTGCAGCCTATCAGCAGCGTGAACGTCGCTTTGGGATGGTCAGCGAACAACTCAACTCCGATGCGCATTAAGTCCATACTTCTATTCCTTTTTACACTGACTTTATCACAAGTCGAAGCTCAATTCGGGCCAGATGTTGACTATGGATTACCAACGGAATACACCATTGAAAACATTACAGTTACAGGTGCAATTCACTTTGATGAAAGGGCAATCATACTTCTTTCAGAACTTGAACGCGGACAGAAAATAAAAGTACCGGGTGATGACATCAGTAAGGCGATAAAAAAACTTTGGGACCAAAAACTTTTTTCTGAAGTTGCTATTGATGCCACACAAATACGGGGAGATAAAATCTTTTTAGACATCCGGGTTAAGGAAAGACCACGATTAGCAGGGTATTCTCCATTTGGTGTGAAGAAAAGTGAATGGGAAAAAGTGCGCGAGCATCTGGATCTTTACTCCGGAAGAATTGTAACAGAAAACCTTATCCGAAACACTGAAATTGTTGTACGGAATTTCTTTGTAGACAAAGGCTACAGAAATATCAAGGTTGTGATTGATCAGGTAGTTGATACCACAAAGACAAATGCAGTTATCCTGAACATTCGCATTAACAAAGGACAGAAAGTTAAAATCGGTAAAATTGAAATAGAGGGTAATGAAACCTTGAGTGATGGTAAAATCAGGCGTCTGTTAAAAGACACGAAAGCTGTTAATCCAATTCGTTTCTGGAAATCTTCGAAATATATTGAGTCCAATTTACGCAAGGAAAAAACGACTATCATCGACAAATTAAACGACAAAGGATATCGTGATGCACGAATCGTTTCAGATTCAGTTTATCCTATTTCTGATAACAGAATCGGAATTAAATTAAACATAGAAGAAGGAAAGCAATATTATTTCCGAAATATTACATGGATTGGGAATTCTAAATACAGTTCGGGGTTTTTAGATACAATATTGGGGATCAAAAAGGGAGATGTGTACAATCAAGGTCAGCTTGAATCGCGTTTGTACATGTCGCAAACCGGTCTTGACATTTCTTCACTTTACATGGATAATGGTTATTTGTTTTTCAATATTACTCCTATTGAAGTAAGAGTTGAAAACGATTCCATTGATTTTGAAATGCGCATTACTGAAGGAAAGCAAGCGCGTGTTAAAAATGTCACCATTAGAGGAAATACCAAAACAAACGACCACGTAATTCGTCGAGAGATCAGAACACGTCCGGGCGATTTGTTTTCGCGTAACGACATTATCAGAACACAGCGGGAATTATCACAATTGGGATATTTCAATCCCGAAAAGTTTGGTGTTAATCCGGTTCCAAATCCTGTTGAAGGAACCGTGGATATTGAATATACTGTTGAAGAGCGGCCTTCTGATCAGGTTGAATTATCCGGTGGTTGGGGTGCAGGCCGTGTGATCGGAACACTTGGACTTTCATTTAATAATTTCTCGGTAAGAAAATTCTTCAAAAAAGGAGCATGGCAACCACTTCCTTCAGGTGACGGGCAGCAATTATCATTGCGTGCACAATCTACCGGATTCTTCTACCAGGGATACAATTTCAGTTTCACCGAACCTTGGCTAGGTGGTAAAAAACCAAATTCATTATCGGTAAATGTGTATCATACATTCTCTTCACGTGATAATTTAAGAAGGAACGATCCCAATAAATCCTCATTGAAAATTACCGGTATGGGGATAGGATTCGGAAAACGACTAAAATGGCCTGACGACTATTTCAACCTTTATGTTGAGTTCCCCAGCTATCAGTATTACGACCTTCAGAATTATGTAGGTGTGTTTACGTTCTCGCAAGGATATGTGAACAACCTTGCAATGCGCTTTTCCTTTTCGAGGAATTCCCAAAGCCAGCCTATTTTCCCAACTTCAGGTTCTGTACTAACTTTCAGCGGAAAGATCACACCACCCTATTCCTATTTCAACAACAAGGATTACAGCGACATCAGTGATCAGGATCGTTTTAAATGGCTGGAGTACAACAAATGGAAATTCACCACAGCACATTACACCTCTCTAAATAAAAATGCAAAGCGGAAACTCGTACTTGCTGCCAAAACAGGATTTGGATTACTGCTGCCTTGGAATAAAATGGTTGGAGATTCACCCTTCGAACGTTTCAAATTGGGTGGAAGCGGATTATCCGGTATGAACTTTATTTTTGGACAGGAAATCATTGCGCTCCGTGGTTATGAGGACGGATCACTTTCTCGTCCTGTTGGTGATATGCTGATTGCTAAATACACCATTGAATTGCGTTATCCACTTTCCTTAAACCCTAACGCAACGGTTTATATTCTCGGATTTGCAGAAGCAGGTAATACCTGGCAAAAAATTAAAAACTTCGATCCGTTTGCGGTCAAGCGTTCAGCGGGAGCAGGTGTACGTATTTTTCTCCCCATGTTCGGATTGCTTGGTTTAGATTACGGATGGGGCTTCGATAGAATTGATAATGACCCATTCTCGAAAGTGCCCAACGGAAGATTTGCATTTACCATTGGCATGAATCTTGGTGAATTGTAACGAAACAGCTAATTTTCAGACCTAAAACCCAACCATGAAACGATTCCTCCTCCTTTCGCTACTCTTCTTTTCCGGAATGATGGCCTATGGTCAGAAATACGCTTATGTAAATTCGCAGCAAATTCTGGAAAAAATGCCCGAGTATCAGGAGGCTCAGCGCAAGCTGGATCAACTCTCTGAACAATGGCAAAAAGAGATTGAAGAAAAGTATGCCGATATTGAAAAAATGTGGCAGGCATATCAAAAAGAAAAGATTCTTTTACCCGAAGAAGAACGTCAGAAACGTGAAGACGATATTGCTATCAAAGAGCGTGCTGTAAAGGATCTACAAAAACAAAGATTTGGTGTGAATGGGGAATTGTTTCAAAAACGCCAGGAACTCATTAAGCCAATTCAGGAAAAGGTATTCAAGGCCATTAAAGATGTTGCAGAACAAGGAGGATATACGTTTATTTTTGATAAAGCCAATTCGGCATTCATTTTGTATGCAGACCCAAAGGCGGACAAGACCGACGCCGTAATGAAGAAACTCGGACTTTAATACCCATCAACAAAAAAGTAATATGAAGAAGATCATTTTCGCAATGTGTTTATTTATGGCTTCAGGTTTTGCCGGAGTCATTGCTCAAAAGGTAGGTCACGTCGATTTTCAGTCGATAATGATTTCTCTACCTGAAAGAAAATCGGCAGAGGATACACTTAAAAAATTCGCAGCATCCATCCAAAACGATATGCGCATAATGGAAGCGCGTTATCAGGAAAGAGTTGCTCAATACGATCGTGACAAAAAAGCTGGCGCATCTGCAGATGTACTTGCAGTTGCTGAACAGGATATTATGGAATACCAGCAGCGCATCATGAACTTTGAAGAAAAGGCTCAGGAAAGAATGCAGATGAAAGAATCGGAACTGCTAAAGCCTATGATCGACAAAGTAAAAGCAGCCGTTGCAAAAGTTGCAAAAGCTCAGGGTATCGGTTATGTATTTGATATCAGTCAGCTGATCTATATGGAAGGTGGAATTGACCTTACTGCTTTAGTGCGCAAAGAACTCGGATTACCTGCAGCAGCCTCAACCGGTGGCGGCAATTAATCTCACTTAATTTCCTACAACCCCCGAACGAACTTCGGGGGTTTGTTTTTTCTGATTGATTATATTTGAATGTGCGTCCAAAACATCCTATAGGTGTATTCGATAGCGGAATGGGTGGATTAACCGTTCTGAAAGAATTTGTGAAACGGTTACCCGATCACGATTATATCTACTTGGGAGATAATGCAAGGGCTCCATACGGGCCACGTTCGTTCGATACTGTTTATGAATTCACTCTCCAAAGCGTTAAACAACTTTTCGCAATGGGTTGTCCGCTTGTAATTCTGGCCTGTAATACTGCGTCTGCAAAAGCATTACGGAACATCCAGCAAAAAGATCTTCCGAAAATCGCCCCCGACAACCGGGTATTAGGTGTGATACGACCTACAGCTGAAATTGTTGGTTCACTTACAAAAAATAAAAAAATTGGCGTTTTAGGGACACAGGGAACCGTAAACTCCAACTCTTATCCGATTGAAATTGCAAAATTCAGTCAGGATGTGAGCGTCACACAGGAAGCATGCCCGATGTGGGTTCCATTGGTGGAAAACAATGAACATTTAAGTGTAGGTGCAGACTATTTTGTGAAAAAACACCTCGATCATCTTCTCCATTCAGATCCCGGTATTGACACCATCATTTTAGGCTGCACACATTACCCGCTACTATTAAATACCATCAAAAAATTTCTTCCCAACAACATTCAACTCATTGCTCAGGGAGAAATTGTTGCTGAAAAACTAGAAGATTATTTATTGCGTCATCCGGAAATGGAACTACGCATCAGCAAAGAAGGAAAACGAGAATTCTACACAACTGACTCACCGGAGCAATTCGATGCTTCGGCAGAGATTTTCTTTGGGGAGAAAATAAAATCCAGGCATTTGCACATGGATTGATTACTCCTTAAACCAACCAGAATACATTACATAATTATTGCTGATTCGCTGTATCTCTCCTTCAAATAATTCTTTATTCACCTCTTTAACCTTTTTTGCAGGAATACCGGCGTACACACTTCCACTTTCTACCCGAGTACCCTCGAGCACCACACTACCTGCAGCAATGATTGAATTCGACTCAATCACGCAATTATCCATAACAATAGCTCCCATGCCAACCAAAACATTATCGTGAATGGTACAACCATGAACAATGGCATGATGACCAATCGAAACGTTGTTTCCAATGGTTGTAGGAGCCTTTTGGTAAGTACAATGGATACATGCCCCATCCTGAACATTAACCTTGTTGCCCATGCGGATGAAATGCACATCCGCACGAACAACTGCGTTAAACCAGAAACTGCATTGATCACCACATTCAAGATCCCCAACAATAGTTGCGTTCTCAGCGATGTAACAATCTTTTCCAAATTTTGGCGATTTTCCCTGTACAGATTTGATCAGTGCCATATTTTAATCTTTTCCGCAACCTTCCTTTTTACAACAATCCGGTAGCTTTGCATGAGCTTTTGGATCAGCAGGTAATTCATCGGCGCGGTATCCGAGTTTTACAAGGGCCTGTTTAATGGAATCAACCGATGTTTTGTCAGTACGGAAACGAACATAAACTTCCTTCTTTTCCATATCAACACGAACCTCTTTAACTCCCTTTTCAAAAATAAGATTTTTCTCTATGGTAGTCTTACACATATCACATACAACTGATGTCTTTATGGTAACTTCTGCTATTTTTTTCTGCGCAAACCCTGTTTGTGACAACAACATAAATAGTAAAATCACCTGCGAATATTTCATAATTGTTTTCATAAGCATTTTTTTAAGTGTTTCGTTTAACTATTTGATTGCTATTCTGATTCCGGAATAGAATGTTCTCCCGTTTAATGGTCCCCAAATCATACTGGCATCAAAATGCGGACCGAAAGGATTATCGGCCGACATTATTGCCTGTTTTTGAACAAAATTCAAGAGGTTTTCTCCTCCGATATACCACTCAAATTTGCGAAACTGCTTGGTGATCTGAAAATGCACAATGTAATACTCCTGCGAACGGGTTGGGAATCGCATACCAGAAGGCATGGTTTCAGTATTGGGCAAACGGCTACTGTTGTAATAATTACTGATAAGATCAAACTTCCACTTCTTTGATGGTGTTTCATAACTCAGATTCACCATTACCCTATCTCTGGGTACCATAGGGCGCTCCATCAACGTGTCGTGATAGGTAACCATCACCTGATATCGTTTGTATGCAATTTTCATACTAAGCCCTTTGTACAACGATAAATCTACTTCGGCCTGCAAACTGTTCGAAAAGCTTTCGCCTTTCAAATTATAGAACACAATTTTATGGGCATCCAAATCCATATCAGCAATAACCTGGTTTTCGAATCGTGTGTGATAAAAATCGATATTAAAACTACTCTCGCGCTTTAAAAACTTAAACCGCGTGGTAATAGAACCACCAACATTGGTGCTTCGTTCCATTCCCAGGTCCTCAGTTATTACAACCTGACGAGCACTTGCCAAGGGTGCAACATTCTCCATAAAAATGCGAGGTGAACGAAATCCTTGTCCACCGGTCAAACGAAAAGTTAGATGCTCATTTGGACTATATCTGATATGTGCACGTGGTGAAAAAACGCCACCAAATCGATTATGCAAATCATACCTTGCGCCAATCAATAATTGGAATTTTTCCAGATAGGAATACGTGTATTCGCCAAAGACTCCAGGAACAATTTCAAAAGTGGTAAACAACGAATCGCGATAACGTTCCTTGTAATCATCCAAAATTGTACTCAATCCCAATTTGTAATTGTGCATTGTTGTGCCGATAATATCCTGAAAAATAAGATTGGCGTATGCAGAACGTTGTTCAGCAAAATAGCTCCGTAAACCGTAATAGGTATCCTGAGTATGTTGCTTGCCACTAATGATCAAACCCATGCTTTTTGTTGGTGAAGAGGGAAATAAAAAACCGTTCTTAAAAAACCCTTCTATCATCTGAGTGCGAATTCCAACACCAAATTTATCATAGGTAAAACGGTGTTGTGAGGGGGCGAAACCCAACTGTCCTCCATTTTTATTATCGTAAACAGCATGAATTCCAAATACCTGTTCCGTTTTCTTTCCCTGCAACTTCCAACGGTTCATTACATTTAATTGCCTGCCAAGTGGATTATCTCGGAAGCCATCCCTATTCTGATCGTTTTCAAAAAAGTAACCGGAACCATGAGCAAGGATCATTGTACTCAATTTGTCGTTTATCTTTTTGCGATAGTGAATGTTTGCTTCTTCCCGACCGAGGTGATTGGTATACAAATTAAAAAACCACCGCTCTAACTTGTCGTTTTCAGGTTTCAGCAGTTCAACATTGATTTGTCCACTCATTGATTCGTATCCGTTTACCACACTACCAACTCCTTTGGTGATTTGAATCGATTCGAGCCATGTTCCGGGAATATATTGCATGCCGAAACTTGCCGACATTCCTCGAATGAGTGGAACATTCTCAATTTGCATTTGTGTGTAAACTCCGCTCAGTCCTAGCATTTGAATCGCCTTTGCACCCGAAACAGCATCGCCATAAACAACATCAACGCTTGCGTTGGATTCAAAACTTTCGGAAAGATTGCAACAAGCTGCTTTTTTAATTTCGGCCTGACCAATTACCTCCATATTAAAAGGCTTGATCATTGAAATACTTGTACTGTATGAACGCGCTGTAACTTCCACGTCCTGCAACATCATTGGATCGCGAAGAATTGTTTCAACAAATACAAACGCACTGTCAATTGATAAAGTATCCGGAGCAAACCCTGTAAACGAAACTATTAACTTATCGGGTCCTTTAAAGGAAATGGAAAATGTCCCGTCTTTTCCGGAAACTACTCCGGTTCCGGCATTGAGCCAAACAATGTGTGCACCAGGCAGCGTTTCCTTTTTCCCAGGTGTGCTTTCACTGTAAACGATACCTTTAACTTCCTGCCCGAAAACCTCCGGAATCAGAAGTGATCCATATAGAATTAAATATATAAAATGCTTTTTCATGTTCATGTTGATTAAAAAACCCAAATAACCCCGCATCCTAGTGGTTGGGGCAACATGAACACTTAAATTCTGAAAACCTGATTTCGAACCAAAATATCTCGTCCCGACAACTCAGGCGGTCCGTTTGGAAGGTGATTTTCGTATACTTTAGAAATTGTTGAGGATAAAAATTTACAACCCGAAACTAGCGCGATAATAAAATTATCCTGTTGAAACGACGACTTTAAAGTAGAAAATGTATGGAAATTTAATTGCTGACTAAACGATGATTCGGAGCAACAACTCTTTTTTTTCCTGATTACTTTTTTGCTTGCGGATTTTGATGAACAACAGGACTTGCCCTCCGTTTCGAACTTTTCGGTACAGCAATCATCAATAGGCGCGAACAGACTATACGAAACATCACCGGAAATCAAGCACTTATGCCTGAAAATGGTAAGCCCACTCAGTGAGAACAAAACCGTTAAAAGTAAAACGGCAAAAATACTATATCGCAAAATGCTGCGCATCATCTATTTAGTAACGCAAAAATAAGGGAAAGTTGCCCCAACACAGAAACAATTTAGCTGTTTTGTTGTATTCCTGACTACAATCTCTTGAAATCCATAATTTTGTTGCATGGAAAACGATATCCGAATTACCTCGGTGTATGCCGAAATGACGCCCAACCCATCAACCATGAAATTCGTGGCTGACCGTCCGATTGTACAAATTGACGGAATTGCAGAATATGCTTCTGCTGAGGAAGCAAAAGGATCTTCTTTACTTGCAGAACAATTGTTTAAGTTTCCCTTTGTAAAGGGTGTTTTTATAACGACCAATTTTGTGACAATCACAAAAACAGATGCAATCTCATGGGATTTCATCACTATGGAGCTAAGGGAATTTGTGATGGATTTTTTGCGTAAAAATCTTTTTGCGGTAGATAAATTTCCGGAGCCAAAAACAGGCGAAGGAGAAGTGAAGAAGTTCAAAATGCTTGGTAAAGCTTCACACGCGCAACCTACCTCCGAAATTGATTCAAAAATCATCTCCGTTCTGGATGAATTTGTTCGCCCCGCCGTTGAAAATGACGGTGGAGCTATCCATTTCCAGTCCTTTAAAGAAGGTATTGTAAGTCTTGTATTAAGAGGGTCCTGCAGCGGATGCCCCAGCTCAATGGGCACACTCAAACATGGCGTGGAACAGCTTCTGAAACAGATGGTTCCGGAGGTTGCTGAGGTAGTTGCAGTGGAAGACTAAAAATATTTCTTTTGGGCGTTATGGAAATTGTTTCAACCCTGCATCAAAGGAGAAACAAAAATTTAAACGCCATGAAAAATCTTACCTCTCTGCTTTTCCTGATACTCGTATTGATCGGGCATAGCGCCAAAGCGCAAAACGACGGAAGTATTCGCGGACAAGTCCTCGACAGCCTCACTAAAGAACCGGCAGTTGGAGCCAATGTATACGTAATGATCGGTGACCAAATGCGTGGAACAACAACCGATATTGAGGGTAGATTTCATTTAAAGCCTCTTGTCCCGGGAACTTATAATCTGGTTGTTTCTTATATGGAACAAAAGAAAACCATTCAGGTGAAAGTTAATCCCAATCAGATAACCATGATGTCTGATGTACTGCTAACGGATAACCTTTTAGGAGAAATAGAAGTAACTGTATATCGTGATCCATTAATCAATCCGGAAGAAACCTCTGTTACAACAATCCGATATGAGCAAATAAAAAACAATCCTCATATCCGCGACATTAACAAACTCGCGGGTACTATCGGTGGTGTTCAGGTAAGTGAAACCGGACAAGCCAATGTACGCGGAGGAAGATCGGACGCGATGATCTATTTTGTTGACGGAGTAAAAGTGGCCGACGGAAATATTCGCTTACCTGGTGTTGCGATTGGGAGTCTTACTGTTTATACAGGAGGAGTTCCGGCAAAATACGGTGATGTTACCAGTGGTGTAATCATCGTTGAAACCAGAAGCTACTTCGATCTTTGGGCAGAACATAATAAAGGTAAGTGATCACCAACACAAGAACGGGAAGGAAGGATCCCGTTCTTGCTTTTTTGTCGATGCGAATCGTATATTGCAGTGAATGATATTCAGAAAAAAACATACCAACACACAATCCGACGAAGAGCTATTGCGGAAATATGCTACTTCAGAGGATGTTCAAATCGTTGGTTTGCTTTATGAGCGCTATTCGCATTTGGTTTTTGGTGTGTGTTTAAAATACTTACGCAATAGAGATGACAGCAAAGACGCTGTAGTTAACATCTTCGAAAAATTACTTTCCGATCTCAAACACCATCAGGTCGACAACTTCAAATCCTGGCTTCACTCTGTTGCACGAAATCATTGTTTAATGATTCTTCGTAAATCCAACAGACCCGGAACAGAAAAAGAAATTGAAACACTTCAACATATTTTAGCGGAAGATCAAAACGATACTGATGTGTTTGCAAAAGAAAGCAGCTTACAGGAACTGGAAAGCGCTATTTGCAAACTCAATAAGGAGCAACAAATCTGTATCGAACTCTTTTACCTGAAAGAAAAAAGTTATCAGGAAATAACTACCCAAACAGGTTATTCTCTGAACGCCGTTAAGAGTCATATCCAAAACGGCAAACGCAACCTTAAGAATATGCTAAGCAATCATGAAAAAGCTCTCTAATACAATTTTTTCCTCAAGGGAAACCCCGAATAGGGAAGAAACTCAGCGCTGGCTCGATGGGAAAGGTGATGCTGCTTTAAATCGTAAAATGGAAGAACAATTAGCCGACAACGATTTAACAGCTGAAGGACTTGATGGGCTATCCGCTGATCCCGGAGCATTAAGTATTCTTCCGGACAATCTATTCAAAACAAATACACATGCATCAAAGGGCACTTCCATTTACAAAATTCTCTTTTGGCCAACTCTTGCAATTGCTTGTATAAGCATTGTTGTATTAGTGACCAACCAATCGGAAAAGTCAAACGAAAAAACTGCGAATCATACTCCTTTAACAGAATCCGGTACTCCAATTACAAGCTCAACTGAATTAGACCAAAAGGAAATAGACGATGCAGAGCCCATTGCAGAGCCCGAACAAATTACGTATGCCAAAACAAAAGCAGATCAGCCCAAGACTATTATTCTCCAAAAAACGGAGGTTGAAACAAATCCCGTGAAAGAGAACGAAGCCTTACTTACACCTGTCGAAACAAAAAAACCGGACAATATTGAATCCGGTACCGATGAAAAATATGCCAGGTCGAATGTTCGCTTTACCTATTTCAACGATTTAAAAGTTATTGATTATGGTGATTTGTATACTACCGACATAAAAAAAACTGAAATAGTCCTAACCGGAACTCCTGCTAATATTGGGGATGCTTCAACAACTAATACAGAAGTTGAAACGAGAACAGTTTACATTCCTTACGAAAAATTTCTTCGCGAAACGATGGGGGAATTTTCAAGAAATCAGTATAAGACTGCATTGAAAAATTACATCACCATTATTCAGCATTATCCGGATGACTTAAACGCACACTTTTACGGAGGATTGTGCTATTACAATTTGGGGAAGTTCGACAAGGCAATTCAATCATTTGACAAATGTATCCACAATGCTTTCTCCACTTTCGAAGAAGAGGCAGAGTGGTATAAAGCACTTAGCTATATTAAGCTTTCGAAAAAAGAAAATGCAAAAGAGCAGTTGCAAATCATTATTGCAAAAAAGGGATTCTATTCTGAGCGGGCATCCAAACAACTTGCCGAACTGAATTAATTTTCATCAGGCTTTGCTGCGACCTCTTCTAGTAAAACAGAATAATAATCCCTTCCGATTAATTTAGCCTTTAGCCAGCAATAAAACGCAATTGCTTTAGACTCCTCAGTTCCTGCTGGTAAAACGAATAACTCCTGTAAAGCTTTTTGGTGAAAGTCAGAAAAACTTATTGCGAATGGGTCCTTCATGTAATTTTTTAGAAACTGCAGATAGTTTTTTGCCTTTTTATATTGAGGCTGATCCAGAAAGGCCGCATGATCCCGCTCGAGCGAACGAATTAGGGTAAGAGATATGTCTTCATTACCCAATTCATATTGAACAATTAACTGTATCATTCTACTGCGCAACAACCATTCCTGACCCATTTTTTTCTGGAGAAAAGAATCGGAATGTTGTCCAAAATGTACAAAAACGCGATTGGCCTTTCTGAATTCGCCCTTGAGAAAAAAACAAAATACAAGGTTTAGCTTTAAATTGAGTATGTCTTCAAAATCAAATTTTCTTGTTCCATCTTCAAGAACTCCTTCGAGAATTGCGATGGCCTCATCATTTCTACCGGTAAAAGAATAAATACTTGAACGCATTGAAACCAGGCGAGCTGCAAACTGCCGCTCATGTCTTCCTGAGTTTTTCTTCATTTCAGCTTCTAACTTTTCCAACCATTGATCGGAGTCAATGTACTTTCTGTTGTGGTAAAGTACGTGGGCAATCATATAAATAAAGTTTAATCTGAAATGTTGATAATGAGGGGAATCTCCTGCTGCCTTGGAAAAAACAGTATACTGTTCCAAAACAAGACTTTCAAAATTTGATAAATCGCGGACTGCAAGGTAGGTGCTCCTGATTATTTCCATAATCCGGAAAAGATGAATTGGTCTATTCATTATTGCCGAACCTAATTGAAAACGATCAAGTGTTGCTTCAACAAAATCGGACAAACCGTATATGTTACCGCTTAATTTTGCTTCTTCCATTCGTCGCCTGATCATTGCTGTTGCCTTTAGCAGCCGCTCGTCCTCATCAGCACGAATCTTGCAATCTTCCATTTGATTAATCAAAGCTTCAATTGAGTAGTGCGATGATGTATGAGCATTCTCCAGCATTAAAAGATAAACACTATTCAATAAATCATACCGTTCTGATGCAATTGCACTTTTTTCTGCTCTTAATAAATACTTCCATGCGGTGGCGTTCATTCGCTTTTCAAATAAATATCGCGCCATTGAAACCCAACCTAAAACGGACGATGTTTCTGTAACATCATCTTGCAATTGCTTCAACACAACGAATTCCGATAATTGTCGCATTAGTCGTTTCCTAAGGGAGTGATAATCATCTTTCCCCTTTCTGTCATTTACAACTTCCCCCTCTGCTAACTCTTGGAGCAATTCAAGATCCTTGCGCTCAGACTTTGGTCGATGCCGAACCAAAAAATACCTGAACTCGCGCATGTCCTTATCTGAAAATGTGCTGATTATTTCTTTAAATTTATCCATTTTATTCAACCGTTTTGATATTACTAATATACTCTATTTCAACAAATAAAGAATAAAAATTATCATTTTTAACGACTGTTTTTTAAAAATTCAGGATTCAAAGGTGAACCATTGTTTCGAGGTTTGTCAACGAAATCAAAACCCGAAAAAAATGAAAGCCATTTCAAAAATTCTCGCCCTTTTATTGCTTTTTACAAGTCCGATTTGCTTTGGACAAGAAAAGCAAAAGCCCTCGCTCACTGTGTTACATGTTGACGTTAAAGGTGTAGGACTCGATCCTGAATCTGCAGGAAATATGCTGCGACGTGAGGTGGAAAAACTTGATTTGTTCAGTGTAACCGATCGTTATGATGTAACCTGGTTGCTTGAAAAAAACCAACTTAAAGTGACCAACTGTTATGGAAAATTATGCCTGGTTGAAATTGGAAAAACAATTCAGTCTGATAAAATGCTCTCCGGAAGCATTGAAATGTATAGCGACATTATTGTAATAACGCTTCGTTTGATAGATGTAAAATCAGCAAGTGTTGAACGTACAGCTGTAAAAGAATTCCTTAATCTACCTAAAGAGGTAAAAACCATGGTAGGAATTACCATTCGCGAAATGTTTGGTATTGAAAACGAAAAACAACTGATTGAAAGTCTTACTGTAAAAAATGCTTTTGCAAATTCTATTAATCAGCCCAACAAAAGCAGGCTTGCTCTTGATGGTCCACGCATGGGATGTACGCTTCTTACAGGTACAAATGCTGAAATTTTTAAATCAGCACAAAGTCAGGGTGGATTTGATGGATTTCCTTTAATGTTTCAATTCGGGTATCAGTTTGAGAAACAATACTCTTCGAATTCATACCAATGATTACAGGCCTTGACCAAGGGCTGTTTATTCCAAGCATGACAGTACTGCATGGTTTGCGCGGAAATAAAAAAGGATGGGAATTTGCATTTGGTCCAACTGTAGGCCTGATGCGAAAAGCGAATGGATACATTGATCCTGATACAGGATGGCAACTTGCTTCATCATGGACTGACACCCTGAATCAGAATCCGTATCCAATTATTAGCAGAATGGATAGCCGTGGAGATTTTGCTTTAAGTTCCGGATTCGTATTTGCCTTTGGACGTTCCTTTAAAAGCGGAAAACTAAACATACCGTTTAACGCCTATGTAGTACCTCAGAAAAACGGGATGCGTTTTGGAGTGTCATTTGGTTTCAATGCAAGAAAATAATTCAATGCACAATCACTTTGTACGGATAAGTTAAATCCCGAAGGGATCGAAGAACTCGTTTGAAGTCCGGTTCCGGGTGAAGTGCCATCACTAAATCCGCCTCGTCTCTACTCTTATCGCATCCATCGATTCGGGTAAGGGGCGGGGCGGTACTATTTTCGAAGCATTTCTACCGTAATTGATAAGGTTGCTACAACGAAACGGTTTCATTTCCCAATTCGATAGTATTAGGAATGCCAAAATCCGGTGATTTGAACTTTTATTACATGAACTTTGCTAAATTGCTGCTGCTCAAAAAACAACATATGGCACGTTCAAAGAATATTTATCGGATCGATTCTTTATTCATTACGATTGGAACCATCGTAACTCTCATTTCTGTTCTCTCCATTGTTTTTAGTGCCTGGTTCTTTTTTCAGATTTCCGGCGAATACATTCCCGGCTTCCCGGTTCCTTCTTTTCCTTCAGTAAAACTCTTTTTTACAGCAAATGGAATAATTTTACTTACAGTAGGTATTGTGTTTCGCAAGCAGGAAAAAAAGATCATACGCATTTGGGATGCGCTCGACACGACCGGTGAGGCAAGGGTAAATGAGCTTGCCGTTTCACTTGGATTAAGCAGAGATTTCGTTCTCAAACATTTGCGAACAATCAATATGCAACCCGGCGCATATTATGTGTGGGACGAGAAAAGTGATAAAATCATTGATGGACGATTACGAACTGAGTTTATGATGGTACAGGACTGTCCGGGATGCGGTCACACCATAAATGCAAAAGTTTCCCTTTCTGAATCCTCAACACCCAAATGCAGCTACTGCGGCACTGTTGTTTCTACACCCGAAAACCTCAACCAACATCGAAAAGACATACTCTTAAACAGACCTGTTGTTCATCCTCCTCAAAAGGAAGTGAATTGGATTGTGTTCGTGATTTTGGTTTTTGTTTTTTGGCCTGCTGCCTTGATTTATCTGATTTCCAGAAGAAAAAGTATCAATGTAAGTGCTTCAAATCTTACCGATGCATTAAAAGGAAAAACTACATAAGCCCACCAAAAAAAAGAGCCTCAATTTAGGCTCTTTTTTTTGATACTTATATTCCTAATACCACTTCAAGAGGGTCACGACCATCAAATAACATACGTGATGGATTCTCCAACATCTCTTTTACTTTCACCAGGAAAGAAACAGATTCCTTACCATCAATGATGCGGTGATCATAAGAAAGTGCCACATACATAATCGGACGAATTTCAACACGACCATCAATTGCAACAGGACGCTCAACAATGTTGTGCATTCCCAAAATTGCAGATTGTGGAGGATTAATAATTGGAGTTGAAAGCATCGAACCAAACACTCCTCCATTGGTAATGGTAAACGTTCCACCGGTCATATCATCAATGGATAATTTTCCATCGCGTGCTTTAATTGCCATTTCCTTGATGCCATTTTCAATTCCGGCAAGACTCAATGTCTCTGCATTTCGCAATACAGGA
>JBKBUQ010000219.1:0-4261 GCA_046289975.1 Flavobacteriales bacterium
GGAATTGGGGTGATTCACAAAAACATGAGTATTGAGGCGCAGGCCAACGAGGTGCGTAAGGTGAAACGCTCTGAAAGTGGAATGATTCAGGATCCGATCACATTGCAGGTGAATGCTACTGTTTCTGATGCTTTGAAACTGATGGCAGAAAATAAAATTGGCGGAATTCCCGTTGTTGATGCAAATCAAAAACTTGTTGGAATCGTCACCAACCGCGATCTCCGCTTTGAGAAATTGATGACACGTCCTATCGCAGAAGTCATGACCAGCTCCAATCTGATCACAGCAAATGCTGGTATGGATCTTCGCAGTGCAGAAGGAATTCTTCAATCAAATAAAATCGAGAAATTACCTGTTGTTGATCAGGAAGGAAAACTTGTAGGCTTGATCACTTATCGCGATATTATCAAAATCAAGGAACATCCCAATTCATGCAAAGATCAATACGGAAGACTTCGTGTTGCTGCTGCAGTTGGTGTAACCGGGGACACTCTCGATCGTGTTTCTGCATTGGTTGCAGCCGGAGTAGATGCAATTACCATTGATACTGCTCATGGTCATTCCAAAGGGGTGATTGAAGTTTTGAAAAAGGTAAAAGCAAGCTATCCTGATCTTCAGGTTATTGTGGGGAACATCGCTACCGGTGAAGCGGCCAAAGCATTGGTCGAGGCAGGTGCTGATGCTGTGAAGGTGGGTATTGGCCCGGGTTCAATATGTACCACCCGTGTAATTGCCGGTGTTGGTGTTCCACAATTGTCGGCAGTGATGATGGTTGCCGAAGCACTAAAAGGAACAGGGGTTCCCCTTATTGCCGATGGCGGAATTCGGTATACCGGTGATGTGGTAAAAGCGATAGCGGCAGGGGCATCAACCGTAATGGTGGGCTCAATTTTTGCAGGGGTTGAAGAATCTCCGGGGGAAACCATTATTTACGAAGGACGTAAATTCAAATCGTACCGCGGAATGGGATCCATAGAGGCGATGCAGGAAGGATCGAAGGATCGTTATTTCCAGGATATGGAAGATGATATTAAAAAATTGGTTCCCGAAGGAATCTCAGGTCGTGTACCCTACAAAGGTCGGCTTACTGAAGTCACCTACCAGCTGATTGGTGGATTACGTGCCGGGATGGGGTACTGCGGAGCTAAGGATATTCCGACACTTCAGGAGAAGAGCAAATTTGTGCGCATTACCATGGCAGGATTCAGAGAGAGCCATCCCCACAATATTACGATTACTCGGGAAGCACCCAATTACAGTTATAATCAATGATCATTAACAATAGCAACACCATGAAAACACGTCACATTCTCGGAATTTTTCTTGCATTTCTGTTTACAGTATCGGCAAGCGCACAGACCGACCCTGTGCTTATGTGGGTCAATGAAAAACCCATTCACAAATCCGAATTTGAAGCGATTTTCCGCAAGAATCAAAAAGAAACCGGTGTTAGTCGTGAGGCACTGGATGAGTATCTCGTATTGTTCACCAATTTCAAACTGAAAGTAACCGAAGCCGAAGAACTCGGAATGGATACCGTTTCGAAATTCAAGGAAGAACTTGCAGGATACAGAAAACAACTTGCACGTCCTTATCTGGTAGATAATGAAATGACCGATAAACTCATTGCGGAGGCCTACGAACGAATGAAATTCGAATTGCGTGCAAGTCATATTCTTGTTAAGTGTGATATTGATGCAGAGCCTAAGGACACGTTGATTGCCTATCAAAAAGCAATGAAATTCCGTGAGCGCATTCTCAAAGGAGAAGAATTTGGAAAAGCTGCATCTGTTAAAGGTGGGTCTGATGATCCAAGTGCCATTAAAAACAAAGGTGACCTGGGGTGGTTCACTGCGTTTATGATGGTTTATAATTTTGAAAATGCATGTTACAATATGAACATGGGAGATCTGTCGATGCCGGTGCGTACGCGTTTCGGGTATCACATTATTAAACTCACAGGAAAGCGTCCTGCACGCGGTACCATTCGTGTTGCTCATATTCTGATTGCATCAAAGGACGAAGATTCAAATGAAGCTAAGGCACAAGCAAAAAAGAAGGCAGAAGAAATTCTTGCCCGTATTCAGGCAGGTGGTGATTTTGGAACGTTAGCCAATCAGTTTTCCGAAGACCCAAGCTCAAAAGGAAAAGGCGGAGAACTTTCTCCTTTCAGTACGGGTCGTATGGTTGAGGAGTTTGAAGAGGCTTCATTTGCCTTAAACAAAGACGGTGATGTTTCAGGAATTGTTAAAACTGCCTACGGTTACCATATCATCAAGCGACTTGAGCTTAAGCCTATTGATTCATTCGAAGAAATGAAACCAACACTCAAGCAAAAAGTGCAACGTGATGTTCGCTCTCAACTTCCTCGTAAATCGTTTGTGGCTAAACTGAAAACGAAATACAATTTCAAGGAAGATAAAACTGCCTTGAAGCCCTTCTTTGCAGTGGTTGATACGAATATTTTCTACGGAAAGTGGGACGCTACCAAAGCTGCCAAGCTGAATAAATTCATGTGGTCGTTCAATGGTAAGAATTACACACAAGCCGATTTTACCAATTTCATGAATAAAAGTCAGCGCAGAACACAAAGGGAAGATGTTTCCAATTTTGTGGCCAAGCAATACGAAAAATGGACTTCAGACTTGATCATCGATTTTGAAGATGCTCGCCTTGAAGAAATTTATCCTGAATTCCGAATGCTGATGAAAGAGTACCGTGACGGAATTTTATTGTTTGAATTAACCGATCAAAAAGTATGGACAAAAGCCATTAAGGATTCTGTTGGACTTGCGAATTTCTACGAGAAAAATAAAAACAATTACCTATGGCCAAAACGTTACATAGTTGATATTTTTTATTGTGCGAATGCTAAAATTGCAAAAGCTCTTCGCAAGGATATCGCTAAAGGAAAAATGAACAATGAAGGATTATTGGGGAAATACAATAAGGATTCACAGCTCAACCTGAAGATTGAAAGCGGCAAATACAATGAAGAAGAAAATGAAACCCTGAAAACCAATTTACCAAAATCAAAGGGGCTCTCTGCCGATATTCACTTGAACGGACAGGTTGTTATCATCAATACCAAGGAGATTATTGAACCAACACCTAAGGCCATTAATGAAGCGAAAGGATTAATTACTTCAGATTACCAGTCCTACCTTGAAAAGGAATGGCTGGAACAATTGCGTAAAAAGTATCCTGTTCGTGTAGATAATACTGTTTTATATAGCATAAAATAATCCGGGTTGTTACGATTTCTGTTGCCGGTCTTCGTTTTTGTTGCTTGTTCTTCAGGAAAAGGAGAGAAGGATGAAAATGTGTTGGCCACAGTGTATGATAAAAATCTGACGCTCAATAAGGTTCTTCCTCTTATTCCTGAAGGAATCAATCCGGAAGACAGTGTGGCGTTTGTGAAGGGGTTTGTGGAGTCCTGGATACGCGATATGGTAATCGTGCATCAGGCAGAAAAAACGCTTCCGGAAGAAACGCTCAATGTAGAAGCGCGACTGGAAAATTACCGTCGCTCCTTGCTGGTTTATGCCTATGAACAGGAGTATGCTCGTCAGAAATTGGATACGATTGTAAGTGACGAAGAAATTGAAGCACATTATGAGGCCAATAAGGATGATTTTCGTTTGGCCGATTTCATTGTAAAAGTGTTGTTTGTGAAACTGGTTCGCGATCAACCCGGTAAGGCCAATGTTGCAAAGTGGTATAAAAGTACACAGCAAAAAGATTTAATGGAGTTGGAGAAATTTTGTGTGGAAAATGCCGTTAGTTTTTATAATGATTCGGAAAGTTGGATTTATTTAAGTGACCTAATGCAGGAGATTCCAATACGCACCGACGATCGTGCAACATTTTTGAAGACGACCCAAAAGCTGGAGTTTGAGGACGAAGAGTTTGCCTATTTCTTGCTGATTCACGATTATCGCTTAAAGGACGCATTGTCGCCATTAAGTTTTGAAAGAGAAAATATTAAATCGAGGATTTTGAATGCCCGTACCAATGAGATTGTGCGAAAGATGCGGACAGATCTTTTAAACTCCTCTCAATCACAAATACGAAATTATGTTGAGAATTAAGCGCCTTTTAAGTATTGCGGTTTTGTTTCTGACTATTCAGGCAGCAGGACAGGGCAAAAACATCGATCGCATTATTGCGGTTGTTGGTGACCGTCCAATTTTATTTTCTGAGGTAGAAATGCAACGCATGCAGGCAGTGGCGCAAGGATTACCATTTGGTCCTGAAAAAC
>JBKBUQ010000220.1:0-4210 GCA_046289975.1 Flavobacteriales bacterium
ACAACGATGCTTCAGGGGAATGGTTCATTTCTAACCGCGCTGCTCATACCATATTGCGTCGTTCTCCCTCAGGAACCTTGTCTACTTTTGCCAGCGGACTAACAACAGGTCCTCACGGAATGGAAATAGTGGGTAATCGCATGTTTGTTTGCGATGGTGGAACCTTACGTGAATACAATATCAGTACAGGGGCTAATGTGCAGAATGTAAATCTGGGAGCCTCGTTTCTCAATGGAATAACGCACGACAACAATGGAAATCTTTACATCACAGATTTTACTGCGAAAAATATTTATCGTTTCAATATGAATTCCGGAGCCTACAACATTTTTGTGGGATCATTGGTAAAATCTCCCAACGGAATTATTTTTGATGAAGACGATGATCGTCTCGTTTTTGTAAACTGGGGATCGAGCGCACCCATCATGGCAATTGCAATGGCCGATTCATCGCTCAGCACGCTTACCACAACTTCATTGGGGAATATTGACGGAATAGCGATGGATTGTCAGGGCAATTTCTATGTTGCCTCATGGAGTCCGAACCGCATTACCATGTTCGATAATTCATTTACCGGAGCAGGAACCAATATGGGTTATACAGGATTATCAAGTCCGGCCGACATCTATTTTGCCCAGGCTACCGATTCACTTGGTGTACCCAATTCAGGAAACAACACCGTTACCTTCTACTCTATTAATTCTTGTCTTGCACCCAACGCAATCGAAGAACAGAATCCTGCTGCGATGCTGCTTTACATTCCGGGTACCGATGGAGAAATTCGCCTTGAGTTTAGTGGTTTTGAGCAGAATAAATTCGTAGAGATAATGGATATTTCCGGGAAGCAGGTTTTTGCCCAACAAACGCAGTCTACTTCAATGAATACGAAGCTGCATGAAGGCATTTTTATTGTAAGAGTAAACGATGGTATCCATTCTGTAACTAAGAAAATAGTTAATCTCCGATGAAGGAAAAGCGATCGCTGATTCAACTGTTTTGGTTGACCCTCCTGTTTTTCTTTGTGGTCAATTCATTTCTTTCGTTCCGCATGATTCAATTGGGGGAAGAATATAAAATGGAAATGTCGGAATACACCGATATACTCAGTTTCAAGGAGCGATTACTAAACGGAAAAGAATGGTTGCTGGGAAGCTGGGAAGCCAACGCACGGCTGGAAAAAGCACAATCGCATATTGATAATGCCTTGTTTGCACTCGAAATGCAGAATTGGTATTCTTCTGCATTCATCATTTCAGCATTGCTCTTTTTGTTTATCGGTTACCTGGCTTTTATCAAGGATGCTAAGGCTCCGCGTATTCGCGCATTTACTTTGATTTCGGTAGCAGCTTTGTGTCTCATTAACGGAATTTTTATGCCCATGCTCGAGATTGGCGCCTATAATCTCGATTTGCAAATACCTATTGTGTTTGAAGATCCTTTTTTTCATAAAAAACTCGATATAAGCAAAGAGTTTAGTGGTCATATGTATTATTATTACCAAAACAAATCGGTAGTAGATCTGATTGGAATGCTCTTTGCCCAAAAGAATTTTGTGGTTGGAGTTGCAATTCTTTCGTTTAGTATTATGTTACCGGTTTTAAAACTGAGTTTGTCGTTATTGATGCTCGCCAACCGGAACATTCGTCACAACACCGGTATTAAATGGTTTGTAAGTAAAATTGGGAAATGGAGCATGGCAGATGTATTTGTTGCAGCTGCATTTTTATCGTATTTATCGTTCAACAACATGAACTCCGGCATCGAAACAGAAGCGCATTCTTTACCGGGATTGTATTATTTTCTTGCGTATTGCATTTTGTCTATCGCCTCTTCCCTTTTCATCGAAAAAGCCATACACCTCGAAGAAACTGCTTACCGCATCGAAGAATGAAATTCCGTTTCAGTTTAACTTTTTGCCTACTTCTTGCAGTTAATTGCCCGGATACAAAGGCACAAACTGCGGGAAACTGGTTTTTTTCTTTCCCTGCCATCCACGAAATCGATATCCAGTTTTACGAGAGCAATTTTTGGGATTCACTTACGCATTACAAAAGCATAGACGACCAAACCGGTATTGAACATTACCTGGCAGCCACCATTCGTGTAGACACACTTTTGATCGACTCGGTAGGTGTGCGTCTCCGGGGGAATTCGAGTTATGGTCATCCGGGGAATAAAAAACCGATTCAGCTCGATTTTAATGAATTCGTCAGCGGACAAAAACTCGACGGACTGAAAAAGTTAAATCTCAACAACAGCTTTCTTGATCCGACACAGATTCGGGAAAAATTGTTTCTGGACGTACTGAATAACATGGGACTCCCCTCTCCGCGTTCGACTTATGTTCGGGTGTATTTTAACGGAACATACATAGGGTTGTACAAAGGCATTGAAACCGTAAACAAAGAATTTCTCGATCGTCGGTTTGGTAACAGTGATGGTAATCTGTACCGTTGTGAACCTGATATGCCACTCTCATGGGAAGGAAGTACACAGTCGGCTTATTATGATAATTGCGAATTGAAAACAAACGAAACTGCAAACGATTGGAGTGATTTGATTCAATTTTTAAATGTCCTGAACAACAATCCTATTACAAACATGCCTTCTGCATTGCCACAGGTTTTTAATATGCAAGATTACATCAAAGCATGGGCTGCCAATAATGTGTTTGGCAATCTGGATTCTTACATGTACCTGGCCCATAATTATTACCTCTATCAGAATACATCCACACAAAAAATGGAATGGATTACATGGGATGTTAGCCTTGCTTTTGGTGTATATGCAATACTTGTTGTCCCGAATTCGGTTGATTTTGATATCCGCTATATACCACAGAATGCAAGAACAAATCGTCCGCTCAATTATTTTATTCTGGAGAACAGCATACTTGAAAAAATTTATTTTAATGCAGTATGTGATATCTTCTATAATGAATTTGATCCGGTAAAATTGTATCCTAAAATCGATAGTATTGCAACAGTGATCCGCTCCTCTGTTTATACAGAACCGGTTACCAATCAGATGTTCAGTCCGCAGCAATTCGAAGATAATCTGGAAAGAACACAAGTCAATTACCAGCTCATTGGTAGAATTCCCGGATTAAAACAATTTATTGCAGAACGTCGACGAAACATCGAAAAACAATTTTGTGAGTACAATTGGAGTTGCAGCAAAGGAGAGCGGATTCCAAAAACAGATGAAGGATTTATGCAGATCTACCCGAATCCGGTAATGGAAAATGTTACAATTGAGATTGCTGCCGAAGAAGAAAGCGTGAGTACGAGTATCCGCATTTCAGATCTCAGCGGAAGAGTAATTGCAAGATACTATCCGGATTACAATGCTTCCAATCTTAATTTTAAAATGGACGTAAGCAATCTTGCACAAGGAGTGTATGTCGTTTCCCTCGCATCAGGATGTCGAAATGCAACCGGAAAATTTGTGGTGGTTAAATAGGTTTTGGGGCAAAAGGAATACATTATTAATTCAAAAAAAAATCCCCCGTCTAAACAGACGAGGGATTTAAAAAATCAAAAGAGAAAATCAGGCTTTCACCTTTTTCAAAACTTCCTTCACAGCGTCTTTGTGAATGGTGAATGTCATCATCTTGAGTTTGATGTAATCTTCATGGAAGAAATAATAACCGAACGATTTGCATCCCTCACCACAATTGCGCGATCCGGAGCCACTATCCTTGATAAGGAACCAGGTCTTGCCATTAACTTCTTTATACCCGACCAAATGCATGGCATGATCGTCGGTTGTAGTATTATTCAAAAAACGAAATGCACGGGCACTTTCATCAATGAATTCACTCGGAATATCGAAAGTAGGAACAACTGCAACCTGACTCCAACTGTGAAAACCTGCTTCTGACACATCACCACCAATACTGATTCCGTATCCTGCCTTGATGGAGGATTTGATGATTTCCATAAAAACATCAAGCGGAACATTAATAAAATCTTTGCTGCGAACCCAGTTATCGGGAACATCATACAATGCTTTCTCCCAATAAGGCGCGGTCATGAGCGACATGAAATCAACATAGTCGTCGGGATTTAATTTGGTTACATTTTTCAGGAAATCACCCGGAGTGTATTCCTTTCCTTCAAAACTGAAATTGGAAGGCACGGCACCCATATGAAAATCAAGAATGGATCTAACTGTTGCAACTACTGCTTCTTCGTTCCATTCGCCGCGG
>JBKBUQ010000221.1:0-4176 GCA_046289975.1 Flavobacteriales bacterium
TCTTCTAAAGCTCGAGGATGTATTCTCCTACAAAGGTGAAAACTACGTTCCGGAAGATTATCGGCACGAGGAACTTCGTGAACTTAAAGTGCATGGTTTAACCGATTTGCATTTCAAGGAAGGACTTCAGTCTATGGACATTCGTCTCGATCGTTTTGATGCAAGGATGAAAGTCCATCCCATGAAGGCGGAGAATTTTAAGGGAAGAATTCATTATGAAAAAGAACATCTTGTAGTAGAAGATTTTTCAGGAAAACTCGGGAAATCCATTTTCAAGACTACCATGCATTATTATATGGGTAAGGATGAGGCAGTAAAAAAACGGGATAATCGTTTTGAATTGAACGCTCCGCATCTCGATTTTGATGAATTGTTTTCGTATAATGCTATTCCCTCATCAAAAACTTCTGTGCCTGTCGACCACGACGCCGGATTTAATATTTATGATCTTCCGTTCAGCGATATGAGTATTCAGGTGAATATTGGTCATTTGAACTACCACAAATATTTGCTGCATAACCTGAAAGGGAAATTGCGAATGACAAAAAATCATTATTTGCATATTGATGAATTGCACCTGGAAGCCGCCGGCGGTGCATTTGATATGACCGGATATTTTAATGGCTCAAATCCGAAATTGATCTATTTCAGTCCGAAAATGAATGTCCGGAATGTCGATCTCGATAAGTTGTTGTTCAAGTTCGATAATTTCGGACAAGACCATTTGGTCTCAGAAAATCTTCATGGAAAGCTGAGTGGTACAATAAGCGGAAAAATTCATATGCACAACGATCTCGTTCCTAAAATCGATGATTCGGAGATTCATCTGGATGTAATGGTTCTTAATGGTCGACTTGAGAATTATGCAATGTTTGATTATATGGCCGAATATTTTGCGGATAAAAACATGAAAAAAGTAATGTTTGATACTCTTACCAATAAAATTGATATAGTGAACGGAACGATGAACATTCCAAAAATGAGTATCAATTCTTCCATTGGATTTATGGAGATATCAGGGAAACAGGAAATGGGAGGCCAAATGAATTTGGAGTACTACATACGTATCCCCTGGAAAATGGTGACCCAGGCGGCCTCTTCGAAATTATTTGGTAAGAAAACTGAGGAAGTCGACCCTGAACAAATTGATGCCATTCAATATGCAGATCCTGAAAAGAAGATCAGGTATGTTAATGTGAAGGTAACCGGCAATGCATTGGAATATAAAATCTCACTTGGCAAGGAAAAAAAGAAGTGAGAATACCATTCAGGCGTTGAATGTTTTGGCGATGAATCTTCTGATGAGAAACGAGAAGATGAATACTGTTCTGTTTAGCCATTAGATAATCAAGGATTTCGGATTTGTTAATTACTTATTTTTCAGTGGTTTAATTTTTTTTCTGCTGCTTCACAGCATATTGGCATAGCTTTGGCATACAATTCCAAAAAATATACTTCTACTATGAGAACTTTTGCAACCTCAATTCTGTTTTTAACCTTTTTTCTGATTCGGATCAATGCTTTTACTGCTTCTGAATTTTTCCTTCACACGGAGAAACAGGGATACTATTCAGTTACCATATCAGATCAAACCCTCATCAGCTCGTCGAACTATTTTCGGTTTTTTGATCTGGCGCATGGAAATCATACGTTAACAATTACCGATATTATGACAGGCACCAAGTTGTATTCCGGAACGGTTACTTTATCTCAAAACACTCGGAAAGTGGTTCGCATGGATGCAGCATGGAGACTTTTTCCTGTTAGCGATGTTGGTGTGAATTGGGTAAACTGGTACACACAGGGCGGAACAAATTCAGGAATAGGTACCCAATCCGGAATAACCACTACCACAACCGGCACAACTGCCAATACTCCGCCGCCTATTGATTTTGGTGCTGCAAAAGCTAAAATTGATGCAGAAAGTTTTGATAACCGTAAACTGGAGGTGGCAAAGTCGATTACTTCAAAAACCAGTCTGACCTCCGATCAGATCGCTGAAATCTGCCAATTGTTCTCGTTTGATAACAGTAAACTTGAATATGCCAAGTATGCCTACGATTATTGTTCCGATAAGCCTAATTATTTTAAGGTTTCATCAACGTTTACCTTCTCTTCCTACGCCCGGGATTTGGAGAAATACATAAAAAGCCGATGAACAACATTTTTACCGGCTTCCCGTTTGGGGATGGATTATTTACCTAGTTTTGCTAAAACATAAATGCTATGAAAATTACACGTATTATACTTGTTGCGTCTCTTGTTTTCCTCGGTTCTGTTGCTGCCAATGCGCAGAAAAAGGATAAAGGCAAAAAAGACAAACAGGCAAAATCTACAACCATGTCAACTGAAATTAAAAATCAAACCGATTCTGCAAGTTACAGTCTGGGTGTTTTATTTGGAAAAAATCTCGCTCAGCAGGGTGTGGATTCGCTCAACTATGAACTCTTCATGGCAGGAGTTAGAGACATGATCGAAAAGGGACAACTTAAAATCTCGGAACAACAGGCTACCCAGTATGCCCAGGATTATATGCGCTCACTTTCCGGAGTAAAAGCGAAGAAGAATCTGGATGAAGGTCGTAAGTTCCTAGCCGAAAACCGCAAGAAGCCGGGAGTGCAGGTTACCGAATCGGGATTGCAATATGAAGTACTCAAGCAAGGTACCGGTCCGAAACCAACCGATCTCAATACTTCTGTAACCGCACATTACCACGGAACATTAATCGATGGAACTGTTTTCGATAGTTCTGTGAATCGCAATCAACCGTTTAAAACCAGAGTAGGACAAGTCATCAAAGCGTGGCAGGAAGCTTTGCTCATGATGAATGTGGGTACAAAACTTCGCATTTATTGTCCTTCTGAAATTGCATACGGAGAACGTGGTGCAGGACAAATGATTGGTCCGAACATGGTTCTTATTTTTGAAATGGAATTAATCTCAATTGATAACTGATCACACCATCCTTCAACCTTTTTGGCGGTCCCTCCGGTTATTTTCCGTTGGGGCCGTCGCTCTTTTTGCTGTTGCCTGCGGGGATGGCAGAACCAAAGAATTCATTCCTGAGAAGAGCCTGAGCAAGGAAGAAAAGCTCGAAATGCTGCGTGAAGAACTGAAAGCCATTGTTTCCAATGACCCTTTGGTAGTTGATTCACTTTTCCTCTTATCCGGTTCCGAAATTTCCCGCTTTTATGCCGCACGTGAACATGCTCCATTCTGGATTAACGAGACAGATACGCTGAGGGTCGGTTCTTTGATAATTGGTGTTCTGGATTCTGCCTGGTGTTATGGGATTGATCCCGACTGGCTTTTTTATTCGCGCATACGATCGCTGTTCGATTCATGCCGTTTAGAGGAGAATTATGTGATTAAAGCGAAACATCTGGCTCGAGCGGATGTGTTGCTTACGAATGCTTTTTTTCTGCAAACAACTTTTCTGGCTGAGGGATTTATCGATACTGCTGCAATGGGAATCGCATGGAAGAAAGATTCGCTGAAAATTGATTTTTCCGACTACCTGAGTTCGGTAAACGATACAAACCTTATTCGGAAAATTTTTGCATTCCAACCCAATTTTATTGAATACCGCCAATTGCAATCGGCACTTTCCCATTGGGCAGGAAGTCACGAAATGTGGGATGATAAATTTGAAGTTCCCGATCCGAAAAAAGATTCTCTCGGTTTTTGGGACATGGCACGTCGATCGCTGCGGAGAAACGGATTGTTAGATTCCAGTTCCCTGGTAGTAGATACATTGGTTGTAAAAGCACTTAAGGATCTACAGATGCAGCACAGAATGGATGTGGATGGAAAACCCGGCAGACAATCAACCTGGGCGCTGGGATTATCGAATTATGATCGGTTTTTACGTGCAGCATTGGCAATGGAAAAATGGCGATGGAAATACCGCTCTGACCAGCAAATGCAATTCCGTATCAACATTCCTTCCTACGAACTGAATGTGATTCGAAACGATTCCATTATCTATCGAGCTAGGGTAGTAACCGGAGCAACCGATCATCAAACACCCGAATTGCATGCTACGGTTCGTTATTTTACACTGTTTCCTTATTGGAATGTTCCGCATAGTATTTCTACAGAAGAAATTTTACCTTTTGTAAAACGTGATACCAATTACCTGCACAAACACAATTACAGAGTTTTTGATCTGAAACG
>JBKBUQ010000222.1:0-4160 GCA_046289975.1 Flavobacteriales bacterium
CCTGCAACATTAAGCGCTGTTCCGGTGAGTTCAATATCTGTAATTCGACCATTATCGTAGTCGGTTACCAGCATGTGACCCTGGAACTCGGGCATAAGCGGATGATCATAAACAATAATACCTGTAACAGCAGGAAGAGGCGCTCCCCAGGTGTCTATCGGCAAAATAGAACCGGACATTGAACACGCTACAGAAGTTGAGCCTTGGTTGTAAAAACCTTCGCATGTCGGCCAACCGTAATTCCCGCCACGAACAATCTGGTTCACTTCATCCCAGGTGTTCAAACCGTTCTCAGAGCCATAAATTGAATCGTTTATTGTAGAAAATGTAAAATCAAATGTATTTCTCAATCCATATGCCCAGATACGGTCATCGTTTCCGGTGGCTACATTTCCGTCATCGTAAAATGGATTATCGGTAGGAATACTTCCGTTTTTATTGATGCGTAAAATCTTTCCGCAGGGGTTGGTCAACAATTGAGAATTGGATTGTGTTGCGCGGTCGCCTATTGAGATATACAAATGATCATTATCTCCCGGCTTGAAATGCAGGTTACCTCCAGTATGATTACCAGCGGTGAATGGATCTGTATATTCAAAAATTATTGTTGGATTGAAACCTACATTATTTGTTTCCGTAAAACGCACCACACGAATTCTTGCCGGAGCAGGTGTTTTATGGTTGTAAAAAACGTATACAAAATGGTTATTGTCAAAATCCGGATCAAGCGCAACACCTAGTACTCCACGCTCAAAATAAGTCTCAACAGAATCTGTAAAATCCCATAAAACCCCCAAAGATGCGCCAGCTGCACTGAAAATTCTAACCTGGCCATCAACGTTTGAAGCAAATCCATCTCCCCCTTTTTGTGTGAGAAATATTCGTCCGTCCGAAGCAAATTGCATGGAAACAGGGTATTTCAGGCCGGTAACCAAATTGGTGGTGGTATACTGGGCGTTTGCCATTGTAAGAACAAAACACAGCGAAAGAAGGGCAGCAAGTTTTTTCATGCCACCAAAATAGCTAAAAACATTGTCCAAACGTGGAACAACTTATCCTAAGGTCGGAATAACTCTTCCAAAACTGCCAGGGACTTTAATTCCCCAAAATCCGGAAAATGCAGTCGGAAATACTCAAGGACTGCATGCAACAACACTTTTCGTTCAGCAGCAGAAAATGCAGGCTGGTGCTCTATTGAAAAAAGGCCTAAGAATGATGATGCTGTGTCCCCTTCTAAAAACCGTGGGTGTGATGGCCGGGAGGCAATAAAATTACCGGCTTCGAGGTCGAAAACAGGGCTTGAAGCACTATATACGCCATCCGGTAAAAATCCGGCAAGAGAGGCTAAATGCGCCAGAAAATACAAGTGCGCATCGGCATCAAATTCTGCGATGTCGTAATGAACCAACCACTCCTTCACAAAGGAAAACAAAGCGGGGTCCTCGGTTCCTTCCTTTAATATTTTTACAAGAATTTCATTGAGGAACAACACAACAGAACCCCGGTACAAATCACGGCCGATGTTCTGGTAGGCATGATCAAGACGAATCTCCTTTACGGTTCCCATATCCTTGCCCTGCTCTCTCCAGAAAACAATATCAAGAAGCGATAAGGGCTGAAGCAACCCCGCCCTTGCGTGCTTTTTTGATGGTCGGAAAAACAGCGAAACAGCACCTTGTTCAGGCGTAAAGACTTTTACAATCTGGCTATTTTCACCATACCTGAAATGATGCAATAAAAGGGCTTCGGACTTGAAAAGCATAGCGTCCAAAAATACTCCTGAATAAGCATCGGAAAAGTGCCTTCCCGAAAATAGAAGTTAATTATTTGATAAACAGAATCTTAGCAACAACCCTGCCAGATCCGTTTGGATTTTTACACAAGACGGCATATACTCCGCTGGCAACACGCTCCCCTTTTAGATTATTCCCATCCCATACAGCCTGACCACCTTCGCTTTTCGTGACAAAAACAATATTGCCTGTAATATCTGTGATCTTAACATCTGAATCCCGGTCCATACCTTTAATCACGATAGGACCAGTGTATTCCGGACGAACAGGATTGGGAAAAGCATAAGCTTCGCTATACGGATTATCCTCAATGGTAGCTGAGCCACGGAAAGAGATCAGTCCTTGTGACGTTGCAAAATAGACCTCTCCTGTTGAATGATCAATTTCCACATCGTTGATGATATTTGACAACAAGGGGCTATTCTCAGATGTAAAATGATATATCTGTTCTGCCCCATCTTCAGAAAGCAGGTAAACACCGGAACCATCGGTACCCACCCATTTTCGATTGGCTCCATCTACAGCTATGGCGGTAACCACTTCCGTTTCGAGTAAATATTGGTAATTACCATCCTGCTGAATCAGGATTTGCTGGGCATCAAAATTTCCACCAGAAGAAAATGCCTCCTGGTTATACACCACCGCAATTCCAGCTCCCGTACCTATCCAAATCTCATTATCCAAATCTTCAGCAACAGCAAACACATCTGCACTTGGAAGATTTCCATTGCCGGCACCTGTGCCAAAAAAGTAATAGAAATCATCAGCTGGATCATCCATAGTTGACTTATCATCCCAGGCAAAAAGACCCCCGCTCAAATTACCAGCAGGGATGGCGACCCATTTAATTCCTGAACGCTTGCCTATGACCATGCGTCGGTAAACCCGATTGTCGATAACAGAGCCCAAGTCATAAGACACAAACGTGCCATCCTTCTTACGCACTGCAAGGGGCCTATCGGCATAAGCAACGCCCATCCACAAATTGCCATCTTTGTCGTATTCCAGAGTTGTTATTCCACAATAGCCCGGACGTCCAACCATAAACGGCAATGGTGTATTCTTCTCATCGTAGGACGCCACAAGCACCTTATCCTTTACCTCGATCAATCCAAAAAACGAAAGGGAACCTGCAAACACATGCGTTGGGTCATTCGGATCGACCGCAACGGCCATTACATCAAAAAGAGAATCCTGTCCCAATAAATTCAGCGGATCACTCATCTGAGCTCTGGTCAACCAGTCATCATCGACCCTACCCGAAATGAAATCGGAGTTGTAGGAATTAAGCCAGGCCGCTCCATATACGAAGCCCGGAGCTACCCAAACATTTCCATCTTCAATATCGATATCGAACGAAGAGGCAGACCTTGGTCCCGGTGGGATAATGCTATTATTTGCCCAAGGGTTAATAGCCCGAACCAATCCCAGGCGATTATCGGCAATCCAATAGAAACCATTCGAACGAACAGTATGCATTGGCGAAGTGTAGCCAAAGGTATATCCGAAAATATTATCGACCTGATTAAGACTCGCATCATACGATTCAACCGCATCATGCATAGAGGCTAGCAATAGACCACCTGATGACTGCAGCGAACGAATTTCCCGCCCATTAAGCGGAACAAAGGGAGACCAGGAATTTCCGGTGTGACGATAGACGGTGTCCCTGGTGAACCCCTGAGAGCTGAACAAGGCATAAACCTCGCCATTAAAAAGCACCACATCGCTAAAAACAGAATCGCGGGAAGCAGGAGGAAACTGCAAAACTTTGGACCAGGAGTTCGGGTCGCTCAAAAAGGGATTAGTGGCTAGCCCTCGAAACAAGCCCTTATCCGTGGCTGCATAAACAGTGTCGTTGTGTACTGTTACCGCATTCACTTTTCTGTTTCCGGAGGTCGATAAAAAGTAAGTATCCTTAACCTCCTGCCGTATGATGTCGATCAACACGACTCCGAATCCGGTCGATAAATACGCCTTTCCATTTTCCGGGTGGATATGGTAAATCGACTTATCGCCTACAATATTTGCCCTCTTAATATCTGTTAGGTTGTACTTGCTTAATGTTGGAACGTGGATTAGATCAAGGTTTCCGTTTGCGTAGCCCACAACCAAAGAAGCAGAAACAGCATCATAAGCAATGCTCCGAATAGCAACATCAGAAAGCAGATTTGCCTTGCTAAAACGCTGGATGGAATTGTCGTCAGCATCAAATGCAAACAAGGCAGAACCCGTTGTACAGAACACTTTGGTTCCGGCAGCAGCTACTCTTATTGAACGGTCATAGGGCAAATGATCCCGCCATGAACCCAAAGGTCCAATCTGAGCCATGAGCAGGGAGGGCAGGAAAACTAGTACAAAAAGGAT
>JBKBUQ010000223.1:0-4153 GCA_046289975.1 Flavobacteriales bacterium
TGTGAGCACACCACTGATCTCCGGTTGCTTCTCAAGCGAAACACTTTTCACCTTTTCCGGAAAACGTAGTACAGGATAGCGAATCTCCGTAATTGAATCATTGGTACAGAGGTATTGTTTTAACTCTTCCGGTAAGAGATCTGCTGCAGCATATTTTCGTTCTTTCAGATCAACATCAGTTGCAATTTCATTTTTGAGCATGCGTTGCCAATTTGTTTTATCACTGAGGTATTTCTTAAGCTCAACCTCAATTACACCTGCAAGTTGACGGTAGGGCACTTCTGCCAGCAAAATACCCTGTGATGCACCCTGATCCATCCAGCGGTAAGGAACCTGTGTTGCACGGGTAACGCCTACCTTTACAGCATTGCTAAGGGCGAGGTACACGTAGTGCGGTTGAACATGATGACTTTTTTCCCATTCAACATCCCTGCCCTCGCCAAGGTGACCACGACATAATTCCGGGCGCACAATACATTCGGAATTCTCTGCTGAATTCATAAAACAAGGATAGCAGAATCCCTGTCCGAACGCTTTTTTAGTTATTCTTCCGCAATTCACACAGGAGATTTTACCGGTATGGCGAAGCGTGATCTTCGTGCCCAGTAATGCATTCATTGCAATGGCATCTGTACCCAACTGCAAGGTATATTCTACCGATTGGCCCAAATGGGTTTTCATTTTATCAAGAGGTCCAGTTGCTTTCATTTTAAAAGTATAGTTGCAATATAGACATTGAATGGAACTGCAACAAACTCCCGGCATTGATCTGCATTTTTTTATTTTTTACCCCAACAATTTAAGATCTTATAACCTTTTCAACTTCCCTTTTCGCTATCTTTCGGCAATCAGCCACTATGCCTTTTAACTCCATATTTTCCTGGTTTATAAAAAAGAGGATGCACCAGATCGAACTCTTTTTGAAATATCCCGTGGAAGTACAAACCGAATGGTTTAACCGATTGATACAACAGGCTGCGGATACCGAATGGGGAAAAAAATACGATTACGCCTCTATCAAAAATTACAATACCTATTGCGAACGCGTTCCCATTCAGCAGTACGAAGATATCAAACCTTATGTCGACCGTCTTTTCAAAGGAGAGCAAAACCTGCTTTGGCCAAGCGAAATCAAATGGTTTGCAAAGTCTTCAGGCACCACGACCGATAAAAGCAAATTCATTCCGGTAAGCAAGGAAGCACTTGAAGATTGTCATTACAAAGGCGGTAAAGATCTGCTTTCACTTTATGTTCATAATCACCCCAACCGAAAACTATACAAGGGAAAAACGTTGATCGTAGGTGGGTCTGCACAGGTCAATTACCTCAACGATGATTCCTATTTTGGAGATCTTTCTGCCATCATTGTAAAAAATCTTCCTTTTTGGGTTGAATTCAGAAGAACACCCAGCAGGGAAATTGCTCTCATGACCAACTGGGAAGAGAAAATTGAAAAGATGGCAAGAGGAACAATGGATGAGGATGTGTATATTATAGCAGGAGTTCCATCCTGGACCCTCGTCTTACTCAGAAGAATTCTCGATATAAAAGGGAAAGATAATATAGCAGATATCTGGCCGCGTTTAGAATTGTTTATGCACGGTGGTGTGAGTTTTGCTCCCTACAAGGAACAATTCAAAAAAATCATCCGAAAAGATGAAATGAACTATGTAGAAACCTATAACGCATCAGAAGGATTTTTCGGAATACAGGATACGACAGATAAGGAAGAAATGCTATTGATGCTTGATTATGGCATCTTTTACGAGTTCATCCCCATGGAAGAGTATGGAAAAAGTAATCCGAAAACCGTAAACCTGAGCGGTGTGATTGCGGGAAAAAATTATGCTATGGTCATTAGCACCAATGCCGGATTATGGCGGTATTGCATCGGTGATACAGTTCGCTTCACTTCTACTTCACCCTATAGATTTGTTATTACAGGAAGAACCAAACAATTCATCAATGCTTTTGGTGAAGAACTCATTGTTGACAATGCAGAAAAGGCAATTGCTATTGCTTCAGAAAGGACGAATGCCATGGTAAAGGAATATTCTGTGGCGCCGGTATTTATGAGCAGCGAAGAACCGGGAACGCATGAATGGGTCATCGAATTTGAAAAGGAACCGGCAGAATTGACTTTTTTCGCGGAGGTGTTGGATAATGCACTGAAAGCACTCAACTCCGATTACGAGGCAAAACGATCCAATAACCTCAATCTTCGATTTCCAATTGTACATAATGCCCCCAATGGCACGTTTTATGCTTGGTTAAAAGAACGAGGCAAACTGGGAGGTCAGCATAAAGTTCCCCGCCTTGCCAATAATCGTGAATACATCGAATCCATTATTTCTATCATGAACGAATTACGCAAATGATCCTTCTCTTCTTTTTCAGTTTGTTCGCCAAACCGGATTCCTCTGCATTACAGTGGAAAGCAGAGAGGGAATTCCATTTAAAGAGCACGTTCATTACTGCAGATGAAATGGGGAATCTTTATGTTGTAAATAAAGATGAAATCACAAAATACGGTATTAAAGGGGATTCCATCTGTACCCAAAGTTTCAAAACAATGGGATGGATCAGCCTTCTGGATGTCACCAATCCCTTGCGACCAATGATCTTTTACAGAGATCTGAATCAAATAGTCGTATTGGATAACACCTTAAGTATTCAGGGAGAACCTGTAAAACTGGAAAAACTCGGATTACAGTTTACCAAATTGTTTTGTCAGAGTCCGAACAATCAAAACCTTTGGTTATACGATACCGATGAATTCAGATTGATGCGTTTGGATAAAAATTTCCAATTGGTGCGCGGTTCAGGAAATATTACACAAGTAACAGGCCGCGATCTCAATCCCACACACATGCAGGAATGGAATAATTTCCTTTACCTATGCGATCCTGATCAAGGCATTTTGGTTTTCGATATGTTTGCCACCTATTCCAAAACAATTCCCCTGAAAAACATCCGAAATTTCCAGGTCACCAACGGAGGAATCTTTTACCTGGATGACAAATCTCTGCTCCGTTACGACCTGATGAGCTTTGAAACAATGAAAATTCCTCTTCCCCTCAGCACCGTGGAATCGTTCAGAATTAGTGGAAAACGCCTTTATTTACAGGGCAGTTCGAAGATTTCAGTGTTTTCTCTTCAGTAAATAATCAAGAAGTTTTTAACCATCTTGCCTTAATAACCCTTTGTCGGGTTGAATTTTTACTATTTTCGGATTCCCAAAACAGGTGAGCTATGCATATTGCGATTGCCGGAAACATCGGTTCAGGTAAGACTACATTGACCACTTTGCTGGCCAACCATTACAAATGGGAGGCGCATTATGAAGATGTATCGAACAACCCATACATCAATGATTTCTATGAAGACATGCAACGTTGGTCCTTCAACTTGCAGATCTACTTTTTAAATACACGATTCCAGCAGATACAGGATATCCGTCAGAACAACGTGAGTATCATTCAGGATCGTACCATTTACGAGGACGCCTACATTTTTGCTCCCAACCTGCATGCGATGGGATTAATGACTTCGCGTGATTTTGAAAATTATTATTCGCTGTTCTCGCATATGGAGCGATTCATTCAGGCTCCGGATTTACTGATTTACCTTCGCTCCAGCGTACCTACACTAGTTAATCACATCTCTGCGCGCGGACGTGAATACGAAGAAAGCATTCGCCTAGATTACCTTAAGCGTCTTAATGAACGTTACGAAGCCTGGATCAGTCAATACGACAAAGGCAAGTTATTGGTGATCGATGTCGATAACAACAAATTCCATTCTTCAAAAGAAGATCTCGGCCAGATCATACGCAGCATTGATGCTGAAGTAGGTTCCGGATTATTTGAAATTCCTGAAAAGAAAAAGGGAGTTAAAAAGTAAGCGGATTAACCGAACTACTTATTTCTTCATTTACACGCCAAAAAAGCGTACCTCGGTTGCACCTCTTCCATATTTGGTATAATCTGCATCCAGCACTTCAATGTTTTCGTACTGACGCAATGCTGTTCTGATTTCTGAACGTAACACACCCTCACCCACTCCGTGAATTACGATCAATTTCTGAACACGTTTACGTTGTGCTTCTTCCATTTTCCGTTTAAATGCCTGCAATTGCATTCGCAACATATCT
>JBKBUQ010000224.1:0-4055 GCA_046289975.1 Flavobacteriales bacterium
TTCCTACTGGAAAGCTGATACTTGGACTACCCTATTACGGAAGGGAATGGCCGGTAAGTTCGCATACACTACCCGCCACAACAACAGGAAGCGGATTAACCCGAACATATCGAAGTGTGCGCGACAATGTTCCGGGAATTTTCACACCTGCCAACCGACGTTACGAACCGGCAAGCAAAAGCACCTATTACAATTTCAATAGTGGAGGATTGCGACAATGCTTCATTACCGAAGCAGATGATATGCGAGCCAGAATGGATCTCATCAACAAAAGAGGAATTGCCGGAATGGGAATTTGGGCATTGGGATATGATGATGGGTATAACGATTTCTGGGATGCGATCAGCGATAACTTTACCGATTGCAGCACCACTCCCTGTTCAGATACACTAACCGATATAGGAGGCGGGCGGTTTAAAAACTATTACGACAACGAAAACTACACCTATACCATCGCTCCTCCAAATGCAGGATCTGTTACTTTAACTTTCTCCTCTTTTTCTATGGAGAACAATTATGATTTTCTGTATGTGTACAATGGTCCCGGCACCACATCACCGCAATTTCCGGGATCACCATTTACAGGAACAACGCTACCTCCTGCACTCACAGGAACAACGGGAGCAATAACGCTGCGTTTTACCAGCGACAATTCAACCACATCAGCAGGATTTGTAGCCACTTATCAGTGCACCAGCGACAATCAGCCCCCAACCACAGGAATTACCGCAAGTAACAACTGGAAAACCGCCAACTTCTCAATAAATTTTACCGATCAAGATGCAGGCAGTGGTGTAGCTCGTTCCTTTTGGCAGGTGATGGACAATAACGGTACTGAGTGGCGCGCTAATGGAAATCATGGTTTTTTCAATGATAATTTTTCCGGAACCATTCACTCCGATTGGACACAACAAAGCGGTACCTGGAGCATCAATGCAGGACGATTAGTTCACACAGATGAAAGCAATGGCAATACCAATATTTTTGCAACGGTCACACAAACATCCTCCTATCAATACCTCTATCACTGGCAGGGAAAAATGAGCGGAACAGGAACGAATCGACGCAGCGGCCTCCATTTTTTCTGCGACAATCCAACATTACCCAACCGCGGAAATTCCTATTTCGTTTATTTCAGAGTCGATCAAAACAAATGTCAGATTTACGAAGTGGTGAATGATGTTTTTACCCTTATGACGGATCACACCATTTCCATTGCTGCAAATACATGGTACGATTATAAAATCACATACGATCCCATTAACGGAACCATTAAAGCCTATGTAAATAATATTCTGGTTTCCCAATGGACAGACAGTACTCCACTAACTGCCGGAAACAGTATTTCATTGCGATCAGCAAACGTGAATATGGAATACGATGATGTAAAAGTATACCGCAGCCGATCAACAACAGAAAACGTTTCGCTGGGTTCATCAGCGGCAATGGTAAGGTATCAAAACAACGGACCTGCAAATTCTTCTTGCCGAATCCGGACAATGATCATCGATAATGCCAACAATTGGAGCAACAGTGCGAGTCAGGATCAAAACATTGACTGGACGCCACCAACAACACCAACGTTTTTACAGGAAGGAATTTCAGTTGATATTGATACCACTCATGAAAACTTAAACCGGTCTGCCAGTTGGGGAAGTTCAAACGATCCACATTCGGGAATTCAAACCTATTCCATTAGCATTGGAACAACACCCGGCGACAGTAGTATTTTGAACTGGCAAAACACAGGGAATGTAACAGGCGATACCATCACAGGAATAAATCTTGTTTTTGGTCAATCCTACTACCTCAACATCCGCGCAGTGAATGGTGCATCATTACGTTCGTCTCTTATAAGCTCAAATGGTTTTTATGTAACACCACCTACAGCGGCACCGGTGGCGAATTTCACTTCAGGCGCAATGAATGCCTGCACTGCATTTCCATTTTTGATTTTCAATTCCTCCACCAATGCAACAAGCTTTCAATGGGATATACCCGGTGGAAATCCCTCTGCCTCAACATCTACTCATCCTGAAATTTTGTTTCCTTCGAGTGGCAATTATACGGTAACACTAACAGCAAGTGGTCCGGGAGGTACTGATGTACTTACACAACAATTAACAATCACCTTAATCGATCCGCCGGTAGCATCGTTTTCTGTTAATGATACGTTGCTTTACCTCCCGGGAGCTTATCTGGCAATCAGTAATTGGAGTCAGAATGCATCATCCTACTCCTGGAATTTTGGAGACAGCACTTTTTCAACCGATCCTGCTCCATGGCACCTATATGATCAATCGGGGATTTATCAGATAATGCTCATTGCAGAGAATAGTGCTTGTCCTACCGACACGGCGACAGCAACTGTTTATGTTTTCGCACCAACCGGTTTAGGTGATGCAATTGCTGAAAGCGGAACAATTATCCTAAACAATCAAAGTATATATATTCAATGGGATATCCCTCAACAACTTGAATGCGGAATTGAGCTGATTGACACCCAGGGCAAACAGATCTTGTACACCAAGCCATCCGGGTACTCCATTCAGTCCGGTATTTCAATTCCTGTTTCTGAACTGAGCAGTGGAATCTATTTATGCCGAGTGATTTTCCCAACATTTGTTAAAACCGTTAAACTGGCGTTCATTCAGGAATAATTTTTGCTACCTTTTTAAAGCAAAACCGGTTGTATGAAAAAACTATCTACCCTATTGTTCGTGGCTCTGTTTTCGTTTAACGCAGAAGCTCACTATGAAAAACCATTGTTCAGCTATGGTTTCAGTTATCTGAACAATTACCCGCTGTCGGCAATGCGTCCCCAACTCGATGGAGTAAATGGATTCGACATCCATGGTTATGGACCCTTAAAAGGTTCGCGGCTACAGCTTGGTTTTTCCTTTGCATACGGCAATTACGGAAACAAAAACTCCAAGATCGACTTTGCTACACAAGATGGATCGCGTTTTATTGCGGATATGACCATCAGCAATTATTACTTAAGTCCGAATATGCGTTTCAAATACGATTTCAGGCCCTACTCAAGCGCCATTCGTCCTTATGCTGAAGTCACCGGTGGTGTTACATTTTTCCAAACCTCACTCAACATCTGGGATCCGGAAGACGAAACGAATTGCGAGGCGCTGGAAACTCATTTCCTGAAAAAGGATAATACCTGGACCACCTATGCCGGTGCAGGCGTGGAAATTTCCTTGGTTTCACTCATCAACAAAGGCGAGCATTCCGATTGCGCGATGGATTTTTCTGTTTTCTTTTCAGGAGGATTTCGCACCGGAGGAAAAGTGGATTATATGAGTGTCGATATGGATGATCAAAACCTCCAAACGCACACTGGTCATCATGGTAGCGCTGCTGATAAATCTCCTTTCAATGTTGATTTCATCAACACAGTTACACAGGAAAGACATCAACATCACATCGCCTACGTTTTTCGTTCTCCGATAATGATGTATGAATTTCAATTCGGAATACGAATGCACTTCGGAAAATAGAATCAAAAAAATCCCGCGATCTGCGGGATTTTTTCATTATAACAATCGGGTCGATTTTCCTTTTCCGGCACCTATTCCTGCGCGGTACATCAGCATCATTTCCATTCCGCCATTTCCATTGGTGGCAACGGCTAGATTTGAAAGATTGATATCGTAACTAAATGCAAGGGTAAAGCCTGTCCAGTTAAACTGTAACGCTCCCCAAAACGCATCTCCCACACGGTAATACGCTCCTAATCCCGCCGAAATCTCATTGGAATATCCGGTGTAATGCGATTGTTTCTGAATGATGTATTTCACATCGCTACCAAAATTGATAATACGGTTTACGCCCTGCATTTTCACTAAGAAATTGGGAAGGATCGCCATGTTGGAATTCGGCAACTCAAATTCAGCTCCACCATGAAAAGTGAATTTCATCAGCATCTTATCCTTGGTTCCAAGAAAACTCACGTTCGGACGAGTTAAGTGCGCTCCTGCTAAACCCAGGTAATAGGCAGTTTCCTTATGGGGACGATACAACCAATACGATCCTGCGCTAAC
>JBKBUQ010000225.1:0-4016 GCA_046289975.1 Flavobacteriales bacterium
CTGAAAGTTGTTGTCGCCTGTATTCCATAAGTAGGAATAGTTGATATTGAATGGCGCAGTAAGATCAACAGATCCACCATCACAGAAACTTGTAGGTCCACTAGGGAAGATATCTGCTACCGGAAGATTATTAACCAAAATGGTGCGCATTGCGGTATCGGTACAACCAAAACTGTTCATCGCAAATAAACTCGCAGTGAATGTTCCGAAGGAAGAGTAAATGTGACTTGGATTTGCAGTAAGTGAAGTTCCGCCATCACCAAAATCCCACGAATACAATGTAACGAAGCCGATTGGATTGGTGGTTGTATTTACAAAAGCCAATGGCTGATTCTGACAAACGGTATCGCTGTTAAAGTTTGCTTCAGGTGATGGGTAAAGATTGATGTATGCATAATCAGAAGAATCTGCCGGACATATTCCACTCTGAACGATTACGCGGTACCATGTTGTATCAACAAGGTTTACGTAGTTCTGTGTTGTAGTTGTATTTCCTACCGGAGTCCAGCTTGTACCTTGATCAGTTGAAAATTCCCAATCAATGATATTTCCAACCTGACCGAAAAGATTCAAGATTCCAAAATTCTGTCCTGCGCAAACTGTTGCCGAAGAGTTTACTTCTCCACCGTTTGACTGTGCGTTAACTGTGATCGATGCTGGAGTTGAACCAATTGCCGGACAAACTCCACTTTGAACTTTTGCACGGAACGATGTTGTTGCGAGAAGATTTAAATAATCTTGAGTAATACCATTATTAGAGAGTGTAATCCAAATAGAGTTATCGGTAGACATCTCCCAGTTGATAACAGATCCTGTTTGTCCGTTAAGGAAAAGTGTACCACTATTTGCACCTGCGCAAACAGTATCGTTAGCAGTAACAACACCTGCCAGGGTAGCCGGATCAACAATCACCACAGTTGATGAAGAAGTATCATTAGGACAAACACCTGAAGCCGTAATAACCCTGAATTCGGTAGTAATAGTAAGGTTATTAAAATTGAAGAAAGGAGTAGTGTTGGCAATGGGGAACCAGGATGTACCACCATCCGTTGTTTCTTCCCATCCCACAATAGATGCATTGTACCCTATAAGCGTGAGAGTTCCGCTATTTGCAGTTTCACAAACGGTAGTTCCACCATAAAGCGTTCCTCCAACAGACTGTGCATCTACGGTTATAATGGCAAAGCCGGAAACTGCAGGAGGACAAACACCACTTTGAACATTTGCACGGAATTGCGTTACTTGAGCAATATTATTGTAATTTTGGGTAGCAGTCGTATTGGCAATTGGAAACCACGAAAATCCTCCATCAGTAGATAATTCCCAATTTAAAACGCTACCGGTATTACCAACAAGATTAAGTGCACCTGAATTTGCTCCGGAACATACTGTAGTGTTCGCAGAAACTGTTCCACCAACGGTAATCGAATCAACTGTAACAGTTACTGTATCAGAGTATCCAATCGGACAAACACCATTTTGAACTTGCACACGAAATAATCTGGTAGAAGTAAGATTAGAATAAGATTGGGAAGAGGAGTTATTTGCCAAAGGATTCCAAGTTATACCAGAGTTATCTGAAAATTCCCATTGATTGATGACACCATTGTTTCCAGCCACTTGAACCGTTCCTCCGTTACCGGAAGCACAAACAGTAACCGCACCGGAAGTTACACCTCCTACAGTTAATGTATCTACCTGGATATTTACCGCATTTGAATTTACAATTGGGCAGCCTCCGGCCTGGACAACAACCCTGTACAAACGACTTGCTTGTAGATTCTCATAAATCAGAGTATCGGCTGTTGAAGCATAGGGCAACCATAAAACACCATTATCATCGGAGTATTCCCAATTTAAAATACTTCCAACATAACCAGTAACTTTTAGGGTATCTCGATTTGAGTCCACACAAACTGTATTGGAGGTATTTAGCGTACCTCCATCAGACGCTGAAACCACAGTAATAGTTACCTCTGAAGACGTTTGCACGGAACAAGGATTACTGCGTACTCTGGCTCTATACATAGTTGTTTGAGTCAAATTCGAATAAAACTGACTAGTCGTTGTATTGGCAATAGGACTCCATGATCCTCCTCCATTCGTTGAAAACTCCCAACCTAAAACTGCTCCAACGTGCCCGGACAAAGTGAGTGTACCGCTATTAAAACCTGAACAAACAGTGGCATCTGAACTAACTGTTCCACCTACTGTTTGTGGATTTACAGTAATTGTTCTTGTAGTTGAATTGGCAGAAGGACAAGCACCACTCTGCACAACGGCACGGTAACCAGTAGTGGTTGTTAAATTCAAATAGGCTTGTGTTGCTGTAACATTAGCAATAGGCGTCCAGCTCATTCCTCCATTAGTAGTAAATTCCCATCGTATAATTGAACCCGTTCTACCTGAATTTGTTAATGTTCCACTGTTCGACCCTGAACAAGCAGGAGTAGTTCCACCTGTAACAGTACCACCTATAGAACCAGGATCAACAGTAACAATAGCAACCGTTGACGTAGCAGGAGGACAACCTGCATTCTGAACATTTGCCCGATACCAGGTTTCAACAGTAATGTCGTTATAGGATTGTGTAGTGGTAGTATTGGATATGTTTACCCAAAGACCACCACCATCGGTAGAATATTCCCAATTTAGCACACTGCCGACGTTACCTATTAATGTAATATTCCCCGAATTGGATGTAATACAAACATTGGTACTACCTGTTGCAGTTCCTCCATTGGATGCAGCGTTGTTCACCACCAAATAACCTGTATAAGTATTATTTGCAGGAACAACATCTCCCGCAAGTGCAACAGTCGCATCAATTGAATACGAACCCGGAACCGATAAATCAGCAACCGCCGTAAACGTATAGTTGAGCGTTGTGTTGTTTACAAAATTTGCACCGAGAGTGATCACTTCATTTACCGGAGCACCTGCATTAATGGAATAAGAAACCGGAATATTGGTCCCCGCCAAAATGGTTGGTCCTGCGTTAAAAATTCGGATCGTTACGGTTTCAGTTGCCGTTAGTGAGCATCCTGTTGCGGGCGACAAAAATGTACCCAGCGGTGGAGCCATGGCCAAGTCTTGTGCAAAACCTGCCGTAGTTAAGGACATGAAAAAGAGTCCGGTAAAGAGTTTCCTCATAGCTGATGTTGATTGAGATACACGAAATTAACAATTAAAAATGGATTGTTAATAACATATCGACGATTTTCGACAAAGATATTTACGCAGGTCAACCGAAAAGAAGTATGATAATCGGTTGAAAAGGCGTGATTTAATGATGAAAACCTCGTTTTTTACCTTAAAAGGAAAACCCTCTGAAAACTGTTGAGTAGTTTTTCATTTCATACTGGTTGAATGATTGAATTTCAGGGACTTCATAAACCTCTGTACCCGAACAAGCTGCTAGAATTACAGACTTCGAACCGGGTGCTTCTTCACCTGTGAATACAACTGCTTTCAGATTGAAGCCCAAATGCTTTATACAATTGATTGACAATAACGTATGATTAATTGAGCCCAGATAATAACTGCTCACAAGCACGATCGGTAAATCAAACTTTCGAATGAGGTCGGCCATGGTATTTCCATCCTCATTGATAGGGACCAAAATCCCACCGGCTCCTTCAACCACAATTGGGTTTGGAGTTTCAGGCAATCGAAATTTTTCCGGATTCATGGTAATCCCCTCCATTTTTGCAGCAATATGCGGACTTCGTGCTTCTAACAGACGGTATTGTTCCTGATGGATTGTAACCCTCAGGTCACTTGTCCACTCCCCAACTTTCTTTGAGTCGGTATTTTCCAGATCCCCGGCTTGAATCGGTTTCCAGTAATCGGCTTTGGATTGACGGCATAACAAAGCAGAAACAACCGTTTTTCCCACGCCCGTTCCAATGCCGGTTACAAAAACTCCTTTTCTCATCATTTCATAAGGGATTGAACTTTTTCGATCAGACGATCAATTTCTAATGAGGTATTGTAAGCATGCAAACAAATCCGAC
>JBKBUQ010000226.1:0-3972 GCA_046289975.1 Flavobacteriales bacterium
CCTTATTTTCTGCCCGACAAACAGGAAAACCGTGTTTGGCATGCCGAGGATGAGTTTGGACGGCAGTTCCGGCTATTTGTACATTATGATGTAAGCCATTTATTGATTAGAGTATGGGAGGAAACCATTGAATACATTAATGTGGAGGTTGACTGGACCAAAAAAGACCCTTTGGGAAAGCTTAAAAAAATCAATAAAAATCCCCGAAAGAAATTAAGAAGAGAACTAAAAATCCATTGGTAAATGAAGCGTGCAATCCTGACCCTGTTATTGACCTTACTACTTGTATGCGCATTTTCACAGTTTAACCTGATCGGTTATTCCAGAGAAAACATCATTAAAGGAATGAAATTCTACTATCCAACGCGTTCCTGCTTATTGATCTCCAACACCGACTCATTGCTTTATATGAAAGACGGTTACTTTTGGTGCTATCACATGTTCAATAATAATTCCATTTCCCTGGAAGCGGATATTAACACCTTTGATGGTATGAACTCTTATGTATGGGAATTTCATATTTCATCCTATTTTCTGCGTTCAGATTCAGACTCAACTGTTGGATACACAGCTATCGATCACCAAAACAGGAGATTCGTAATTGATTTCTTTTTGACAGACGATGGAGCAAAACTGATCGTAAATCAAACTCCGTTTTGTTATAAACCTAAAGAACCTGATTGGAAAAGCAAAAACCCTGTGCCCGGTTTTCAAAAACTTAGAAAAAGAAATCGAAAAACCGGTCGCAACCGGCCAAAAGAGTGGAGGACTATTTTTTACCCACCGGTTCCGGATGCCCGAACAGTTTTTTAACAATTTTTCCAAAACGTAATAGTTTCCAACAATCCCGAATTCAGACCGGACATTCTCTTATTTCAACGTATGACAAATCCTCTAGCAAGCCACCCATTTGAAGCGTATAAGAACAAATTGCTCGATATCCGCTCGGGTAAGGCAAAAAGCGAAGTGATTCCCACCGGACTGATCGGTTGGGATACCATTCTGCACGGACTAAAACCTGGAAATACCTATATTATTGGTGGGCGACCGGGGATGGGAGCGACATCCGTGTTGTTGAACATCATGAACAACATATCGGTTAAAAACAATATATCAGCCTGCTTTATCTCTGGCGAGAGCCTAGAAGAAAGTCTGATGTCGCGCTTGCTGAGTATTCATTTGTGCAAACCCTTTGTGCAGACCAAGGTGGCCGGCTACAGCGATGGAGAAATGGATTTTTTTATGAAGGGACTGGACCGTCTCGATCAGGCACCGATCACTTTTATTAACCTTAAGGGCGAATACCTCGATGAAGTCATTGCATTGATGAAAGAACAGATCGCAAAGGGTGTACGCGTGTTTTTTCTCGACTGCATCCAGTACCTCACGCTGAACAACCAGCTGCGCCTCACCCGCGATCAGGAGATTGGCAAGATCATGCGACAGCTCAAAGACCTCATGCTCGAATCGGGTGCTGTGCTTGTTGCCATTTCTACCCTCAGTCGCTCAGTTGAAACGCGTGGAGGAGATAAACGTCCGATGCTATCCGATCTCAGAGAATCCGGTTCGCTGGAGATGCTGGCAGACGCCGTTGTGTTTGTCTATCGCCCCAATTATTACGGCATCACCGAAGACGAAAATGGTCGCCCTACAGAAAATGATCTCGAACTTTTGGTAGCCCGCAACAGAGATGGTTACATGGGAATGGCAAAATTCCATTTTACAGAAAGTACAGGGCGTCTTAGTGAAACAGCGGCGCTCGATCATATTACAATTAAAGACATCAGAACTGAAGAATTTGGATAACCGGAAATGAAAGAGCACAGGATTGGAACCACTCATACAGGGCCGTGCACCTGCGGTCCTTTTGCACTCGCTGCTTCCTTGGGCCTGACTCCGTTTCACTGCGTCAGGCGTTACGGAATTTGAGCATCCCTCTTTCTTTCCGGTTATTTTTTTAGAATGATTATGGATCAGTACCTCGGACCACCATCCGCTCCTATGCGACCACTCATGCAGCTTTCTGCACTGGCCGATTCGCTGCGTTTGAGTTACGATGCTTTCCTTCATGAACTGCGCTTCCCTTCCTATCACACGTTTTACGTTTCCAAAAAAGATGGAAGCCGAAGAAGAATTGATGCACCTATGGGCGAAACCAAACGCATCCAGAAACGATTTGCACGGAATTTTCAGGACTTCTACGGATTTATGGCATCCCCCATTGCGCATGGCTTCATCAGTGATAATGTGGTAACGCGCAGTTATGGTGATATTTATACCAATGCCCGTGTGCATGCCGGAAAAAAATACGTGTGGAACACCGACATCGCTTCGTTCTTTCCTTCCATCACTGCAAGGATGGTGCGTGAGGCTTTGCTAAACTATGGCTACACCTACAGCGAAGATGTTGCGCATGCCATTGCCCTTTTTTGTTGCCGCAACGGTTGTTTGCCCCAAGGTTCTCCGGCTTCGCCTGCATTATCGAATATGGTGTGCCGACACATGGATCAGGAGCTGTATGAACTGGCGCAACTCAACAACATCAGTATTACACGGTATGCCGACGATATCACCTGTTCTTCGAATGATGGTATTCCGCATGCTTTTAAGGACGGTTTACGCGCTGTGTTGCGCTCCTACGGATTTACGGTACAGGGGAGGAAGGAACGTCTACAAGGCCGGGGTCAGCGCCAGATGGTGACGGGACTGGTGGTGAATGAAAAACCGAATGTAGATCGTCGCACTATCCGCGAATTAAGAGCGGTGCTTTACGATTGGGAACGGAACGGACTTGCTGCTGCTGCTGCGAAATACAAACGCTTACCGATGGATGCGCCACAACCCGAAGCCTTTTTTCTGTATTCTCTTCTGGCACGAATTGGCTTTGTGCGGTACATCCGCGGGAAGGAAGATGCGATTGGGCTAAGAATGATGGAGAAATGGAGGGGCTTGGTGCAGAGGGACACTATGGCAGGTTCAGATATGGAGGGGAGAAACTTCGGATAACTCAGCGTTGAGGGGCACCATAGAGAGGAGAGGAAAGTAAGGAAGGGATTTCGGATGGCACAACAAGGGGGTTACTGGTAGAGGGAAGCATGGAAGTACTATTCGATAAGCAGAAGGTGTGCATGATGTTTTTTTACATTTAAATTATTAAAAAAGTCAATTGCAATTTTAAAAAATGAACCAAATTTTGCATAAGCCAAATATTTAAAGCGATTGCAAATATTCATTTTGATGCGATTAAGGTGTTTACAAACTTTGTTTCATAAACACAAAAAATAGTGTAGTGAGTAATTTTGCTGAAGTGTTATTTTTTCTTTTTGTGCTTCATGACTTTGGAATGTTCAACTCCAAATTCTTTCATCAAATCTAATCCGTAGTTACGTATAGCATCAACAATAACAATCGCTTTTTGACCTCTTTTGGTAATGGAGTATTCAACTTTTGGTGGGACAACGGGAAAAACTTCTCGACTTATAAAGCCTTCTTCTTCCAGTTCTCTTAATTGACTGGTCAACATTTTGTGTGTAATATGAGGTATATCTTTTTTCAACTCACCGTATCGCATCACTTTGTCTTTTAACCTCCAAAGAATAGGCATTTTCCATGTTCCTCCTATTCTATCCATTGCAAATTCGACTGGATTGTAATAGAGTTTGTTCTTGTATAAAAATTCTGGCATAATTCTGATTTTGAATTATTGATTTTTGATGTTGGATTGGGAGGTTTTTACTATTGATGTAAGAATTCTTATCAACCGCTCACATTCATCTTTAAGTAAAGTAAAATCATAATCTTCAACAAATTTTCCTGCTTCAATCAATTTTATCCAATACAAAGTTTCTCTTGCCTCTTTTGATGAGATACTCATTTTTGCTGCAAAATCTTTTTTACTGTATCCTGCTGTAGCTTCTTCAACATTTGCACCAATACTCGTTGCACTTCTGAAAAATTGTTTCGACAACACAT
>JBKBUQ010000227.1:0-3946 GCA_046289975.1 Flavobacteriales bacterium
GGCGATGGCACTTCTGTGTATATCACTCAGGATATCGGTACCGCACTTCTCCGATATGATGATTTCCCTTCTATGAACGGAATGATCTACACGGTAGGTAACGAGCAGGATTATCATTTCAAAGTATTGTTTCTCATCTTAAAAAAACTGGGATACTCCTGGGCAAATGAGTGTTTTCATTTATCCTATGGAATGGTCGATCTTCCCTCCGGAAAAATGAAATCGCGCGAAGGAACTGTTGTGGATGCTGATGATCTTGCTGAAGAGATGGTGCGTGAAGCAGAATCTAAAACACGAGAACTGGGGAAATACGATGAAATTCCTTCAGAAGAACGCGAACCTCTCTTTCATACACTTGGATTAGGAGCATTAAAATATTTTATTCTCAAAGTAGATCCACGTAAACGCATGTTGTTCGATCCTGCCGAGTCGATCGATTTCCAGGGGAACACCGGTCCGTTTTTACAATACACCCACGCACGCATTCGTTCACTTTTGCGTAAAGCAGAAAATCCTGCCTATGCATATGGCGCTGTTCAACATCTGCTTCCGGAAGAACGTGAAATTCTGAAAACACTCACTGAGTTTCTCGAGGTAATTACAGAAGCAGGAAAAAATTTCTCGCCGGCACTGATTGCAAATTATATCTACGATCTAGTAAAGTGCTACAACCATTTATATCAGAATACAGTTATTCTGAAAGAAGAAGATGAATCGAAACGATCACTACGACTTGCACTCTCTGAAGCAACGGCAAATGTAATTCGCAACGGAATGCAATTATTGGGAATAAACGTTCCTGAAAAAATGTAAGGATTAACCTACAATCTTATCTTTCTTGTACCCTTGATGAAACTTGGATTCGATGAATTCAATGATTCGTCCTGCAATATCCACTCCTGTTGCGCCTTCAATGCCTTCCAGTCCGGGTGAGGAATTCACTTCAAGGATCAATGGTCCACGTTTAGATTGTAACATATCTACTCCGGCAACATTTAAGCCCATCGCCTTTGCAGCAAGTAATGCAGCGCGACGTTCATCCCGGGTTATTTTAATGACTTCCGCTTTTCCACCTCGATGCAGGTTTGAGCGAAACTCACCTTCCAGTCCCTGACGACGCATTGCGCCAACAACTCTTCCGCCAACAACAAAACAGCGGATATCTGATCCTTTGGCTTCTTCAATAAATTCCTGAACAAGAAACGACGCATCCAAACCGTAAAAGGCTTCGATAATCGACTTTGCTGATTTTTCCGTTTCTGCGAGAACTACACCAATTCCCTGCGTTCCTTCCAACAACTTTATTACAACCGGAGATCCGCCTACAAGTCGAAGAAGATTATCAATGTCTTTAGGGTGATTGGCAAAAACTGTTTTCGGAATTCCGATATCGTGACGGGAAAAAATTTGCAGCGAACGAAGTTTATCGCGCGATCGGGTGATTGAAACGGATGAATTCACACTGAAAACTTTCATCATTTCAAACTGACGTACTACCGCCGTTCCGTAAAAGGTAACCGATGAACCAATTCTCGGAATAACAGCATCAATTCCTAGAATTTCCTGGCCTCTGTAAAACATTCGGGGTTTACCATGTTCGTTCAGCATCGTACAGGAAAGATGATCGAGCACCACCACATCATGACCCCGTATTTTTGCGGCCTCAACTAAACGTCGCGTCGAATATAATTTCGAATTCCGGGATAGTACAGCGATCTTCATAACCTTGCCTTGTCTTATGGCAACACTAAAATCAGAAAAGGATGAATGCAAAAAACAAAGTCCTCAAAAAAAACTTTAGCAATTAATTTTCGGCAGGAGTACCGTCGCCGGACTGTATAAAGTTTCGGCTGACATCCACTATAAACGCCTTGCGCAAAACCTTGCGTCCCAACAAAACCGGATAACTCATTTTATCGCGATTGGTAAGTGTAAATTCTGTAAGTGTTTCAAAATCACCTATACGCACGCGGAGCTTAATAGCATATCGTTTTTGCGAAATACCATTGGAGCTTTTTACTTCTTTCATGGTGAATTTCTTGAATCGCGTTACCTGCGTTGTTTTGCGCAATAAAAATGCACAAAGCACTTTCTTGTTTCCTTCACGTTCCACCCATACTTTTTCGCAGTGAATTGAAGAAGTTTTTGCACCCGTATCTATGCGTGCAAGTACATTATGTTTGTTAATTTCTTCAAAATGAACCTTCTCTTTTCCACCAAGCAAGATTTTTTTTGTCGCCGTTAACGATTGATTCATAGCGTATTTTTTGATAATGAATGTTAAATATACGTCAAAATGACAGAAAACATGACGCTGTTCAAAAAACAAGGTTTGATAAGGAGCCTGAATGGTCGACCTTTGCACCCGCTAGTCAATGATTAAGCTATGATGAAGCAAACCTTATTTAAACTTATCCTTGTCGGGGTCTTTTCGTTTTCCCCTCTTTATATCTCGGTCCACTACATCTTTTTATCGGACGAAACGACGGCAACGTTCATTCCCGAACTGACGCTGGAAAACGTGTACAAGGAATTGATCCGTAAAGAGATCCAGCATCCTGAAATTGTCATTCGCCAGGTAATTGCAGAAACCCAATGGTTGAAATGCCGCAATTGTTCGAAGCAATTCGGTAACCTGTTTGGATTTACAACTAAAAATGGATACCTGAAATTTGACAATTGGGTAGCCTCGGTCGCTTATTATAAACAGTGGCAGGACGCATACTACAAAGGCGGAGATTATTATCAGTTCCTTCATAGGATCGGGTACGCTACTGCACCAAACTATATTCGACTGCTCAAACAGATCCGATTACCACAACTTACTTAAAGAGACCTGCAACACTCATCAAATGAGGGTGTGTTTCTTTTTCGCGTTTCTGTTCATTTTCCAGAATAACTTGTCCCAGTCGTTTTAAAAACGGACGCGCAATGTTATCGTATTCGTATTTATCGTTACCGATCACTTTATCTTTATTGGTGTAGATCCTTGCGGAAATAAAAATTTCGGATTTTGTTTTCGTATCGATGATGTATGCACAATCTGTTGTAAATCCATATGCCCATCCGGCAACATTGATACTTCGCTGGTGATCGGGAATAGTTTCTTCAGTGCCACCAAACAACAGGAAATTCAAGTAAGCATCGGGTAATCCGTCAAATGATTTGGAACGCATCCGAGTGATCTCCCGCGGATGATTGCCCAACAAACGTAAAAGCGTGCGTTGTTCGAAAGGACCAATTCTTAATCGCTTGTCCTGATCTATGTGTTCATGAAGCACCAGCTTTTCCAACAAGTAATGCATTTCATTTAGGCGCACCCAATTGTGGTTTGCAAAATCTTTTCCGCCCTTTACAATCCTGTCGTCCACCATATGACGTTTCCCCACCAGCACCGGCTCAGACTCAAATCGCATTCGTGAGGAAATGGATTTACTTCGGGTTTGTACCAAAACAGTAACAGAGTCGCGATCGGTAAGTGTGTATTCAGGAGCAAGTGTATCTCCACCCGGAGGACAATACAACAACCGGCGAACAATCCTTGATTTGTAATTCAATTCCCGGAAGCGCATTAACAAGAAATCCTGACTGATTATTTCATAAACCTTATTGAAAGCATCATTATCGCTGTAGACCAACATGGCGATCAAAAGATCCCGTAATGTCAATTGATACTTCCATTCAGAAAGTCGGATAGAAGTATTCAGTGGAAGTAAAGAATCGGGATGTAAATGAGCATTCAACTTAAAAACATAATCTGCCGGCAGGTGCATACGCTTTGCAAAATCCCGAAAACTCTCCTTCTGGGTAACACGATGATAAAGCGGGTAATAATTTTCATAGCGGTTATTTCCGCAGAATAAGGCAGAATCGAAATATACAAATGATTCTACAGAACCATTTTTTAGCTGTTCACGAATTTTCTCCAGCAAAAAAATGGAAGCCG
>JBKBUQ010000228.1:0-3940 GCA_046289975.1 Flavobacteriales bacterium
GAGATACGCTTTTGATTTTACTTCACCGGCAAGAACAACCTGACCGGTTGTAACCAATGTTTCGCAGGCAACTTTTGAAGCCGGATCGTAAGCAAGAAAATTATCGATCAGAGCATCAGAAATCTGGTCTGCAACTTTGTCGGGGTGTCCTTCAGAAACGGACTCAGATGTAAATAAATAAGGCATATGGAGATTGTTTTTTGACTACGCGGGCAAAAGTAAGAAAAGGAAACGGTTTGAAGCACTACAGCATAAATTTGTTTTTCAGTTGTAATCACTTGAAAGCAAGGGGCGTGCGCTAAATGTGCCAACGGAGTTGTGTTCTCTGCCTATGGAAAGCTACTTCCCGGAAAAGGGTTCCCTGAGCTGACCGATATAGTTTTCAGGGAGATCTTCCTTGATCCCGAATTTTTCAGGTTCATGATTGGGACAGTAATGCGTGCCGAAGATCAGATCCATCAAAGGCGAAAGATTAGCGTAATTGCCTCGGTCACGTTCGAGGTCGTGGTGCCAGTGATGCAGCTCAGGCGATCCGATCAGCCAACGTAAGGGACCAATATTCAAACGGACATTGGAATGGATGTAAATGGCCCATAATCCTCTGAATACGATAAATGCGCTGATGGCGCTCACCGGAAATCCAAGAATAAAAGCGGGAAGATTGATAACAGCAACGGTGTAAATGGTATCGAGTGGGTGTTCGCGATGGGCGGCTAACCAGTCGAGGTGTTTTGCGCTGTGGTGGATTTTATGAAATCGCCACAGAAAATTGTTGTGATGCTGAAAACGATGCGCCCAATAAATCATAAAATCACTAAGCACGATCACTTCAATGCACTGCAACCAAAAGGGCTGAGTAGCCACAGCATTTCGGAAAGATGAAGGAATGATTTGGTCGAGCCCGAGGGAAAAATAAAAAAGTACCCAGAAAACCAAATGCGACCAGAGTAAATATTGGCCGAGAAAAAACCAGAGATCAGTGAGCCAGTGTGACCGGAATATTTTTTGTTTGTTGGCCGGGAAAACCAACTCCATTGGCGTGAAAATCAGGAAGAGAACAATAATGCTAAGCAATGCTGTAAGAACAAGATCGATCCAGAAATTTCCGCTGCTCATTTTTCTTCTTCCTGTTGTACGGGAGTAAATACCGGTCCCGATTTGGAACTTGGAATGATGATCAATTCGGGTTCTTCCTTTTTAGGTTTTGTGGCCGGAGTACTTGTTTTCTTTTTAGGCGGAACAACTTTGTAAATTTTCTTTGGGTAAGATGGTGATAAAGATTTAGAGGTCATCATCAGTTGAAATTCCTGGTCTTGCAGGCGTTTCATTTCCTCTTCCGATTCAACAATAACAGTGTCCGGAATTTCTTCTTGCGACGGGACCAATGAATCAGTAATTACACTGTTGGTGTCCTCCGGTATTGCTACAACAGGATCGTTTTGTTGCTCTTTTTCAAAATATCCGCTTCTGTAAAGTACAACAGCCATAATTGAGCTCAGGAAAAAAAGTAGCACCAGGCTTTTTACGAGATAGTTTTTCATAAGTAGATATAGCGTTGATTAAAGATAAGGATATCGCACGATATAACGCGGATCCGGATGTCGTAGAATGGGAGAATTTTAAATACAAATCAGGCTAAATCCCTGAATATATTAGTGAAAATAAATGGTTAAAGGGGGGATAATGTTAAAACAAATTCAGAATGCGAATCAGCATCTGGTACGAAACCGATGGGGAATGAATTTGATTGACTGTTCCTGTAAGGTATAAGCCTTTGGCCGGACAGTAATAGGCAAATGCACCGGATAAGCCGGAGTGACCTATGATTTCGGGAATGGATTTAAAGGGAGAAAAGAACCAGGGGACTTTAAACCGTGTAATTCCAACTCCGTATTGCAATGGGAAAAATATTTTATTCCAGCTATACAATTCTTCCAGATACGATTTTGGGAACAATTGCCCGTTAAAAAAAGCACGGAGAAAAACCATACTTTCTGTGGCATTCGACACTATTCCACCGTCGGCCTGTACCGAGCTCATGGCTTTGTAAATGCTAAGCGGATTCCGTTTGTAATACAAGCAGAGTGGTGTTCTGTCTGTTTCATCCGAATACACATAGGTAGTTTTCAGACCAAGCATCTTGCTTATTCGCAGATCAACTGCCTGTGCATAAGAGTGGCCGGTGATGTTTTCAATGATTTTTCCGAGCAGTTGGAAATTCGTGTCGGAATAAAGCGCTTTTCCTTTTGTTCCCGGAAAAAATGCGGGTGAAATGGTGCGCGCACGGTCCATGGCTTCTTCAAACGACCAATAACGATCTTTCCCTTCCATTAGTTCTTTCTCCAGTGAAACTCCGCCTTTTGGTTTTCCTGAAAAATAATCCCCTATTCCTGATGTTTGCGCAAGTAAATGTTTGATCGTGATTTTTGAAATCGAGTCAATTCCTTTCAACTGATGCAAACCTGCCAATTGATCTGCAGAGAGAAATAAACCGATCGGATCTTCCAAACGCAGTTTGTTTTCGCTTCTGAGTTGTAAAAGGATAGCAGTGGTAAAAAGTTTGGTGGTGCTGGCAATAAAATACGGATGATCGTCTGTTAGATTCCCAAGCGAAATACGGTGGTCCAAATCCCGGTTTTCATTCTGAACACATAAACTGATGCCGTGGATATATCTTCCGTCGATTTGCTTCTTGGCAATGTGGTCTATTTTTTCCGTGGTATTCATTCGTAGTTTTTCAATGCAGATTGAAGTCCGCTCTTTATCTCTTTAGCCAACCATGCAGGTTTAATTACTTTCACCTCTGCACCGTAACTGCGAATGGCCATCGTTAGTTCGGGTGAGGGAATGACCTGAAGAGAAATCACAAGACTCTGATCGCTTTCTTTGATCGTTTTTTGAGTGCTGTGCAGCGGTTGTGATTTAACATATAGCTTTTCATAGCCTTTAAATTCCAGAATAATTTCTTCGGGTTTATTATCGCCCACTGTTATTCCGAACGAATATTTAAAATATGCATCCGGATCAAAATCGGTGTGTCTGTAGTATTTTTCCTTGATCAATTCTGCTTCTGTTATTCGTTCGAGGCCAAATGTGCGCATATCTTTATCTGCGGAACTCCAGCCAATCACATACCAGCGGTTGCGGTATTCTTTCAGCAGATATGGATGGAGTGTTTTCACAGAACGTTTTCCGCTGCCGAAGGAGTGATAGTTGAAACGAATGACTTTTTTATTGATGATGCATTGGGTAATGGTCTCCAGTAACGAAGGATCTATTTCGGTGTGGTGGTGTTCCACCTGTACAATTCGGCTTGAATTGTCTTCGCCCATTGCTCTCGAAATATTTACCGATTCCATGATCTTCGTAATGGCCTCATCGAATTTTCCCATTAGTCCAACCCCGGTAAATTGTTGCAGTATTCCCGCTGCAAATTCAATCGCAACCAGTTCTTCTTCTTTCAGCGGAATACTCGAAATGGAATAGCTTTCATCGGTGTAGGAATAGCCTTTGTGCAGTTTGCTGTATTCGATCGGAGCTTCAAATCCAAGACCCTGATCGAAACGCATGGCGTAAATGTCTTTTTGAATGGTTGATTCAGAAAATGTTTTACCCAGAACTTCCTCGCATTTTTCTGCAAGCTCACCTAGGGTAGGGAATGGACGTTGTTTGTTGCGCAAACAGGAATCGATGATTCGGTAACGGATATACGCTTCTTTATTGGCCGGCATGGTGGTTTTTTGCAAAGATAGCAAAAGTGGAGCAGTTGCACAGCCTACTAAGCCTCGCAGTTAAATACTTATAGTTTGAAAAATCGCGGCAGTGAAGCGATTGAAGAGGGTTAGAAATGTAATAATTGACTGATTTTATCGCAAAAAACCTGACAACTATTTTGCGAATTCATTTTTTTTTTAGATTTTGCTGTCTGAAATCTGTATCA
>JBKBUQ010000022.1:0-26095 GCA_046289975.1 Flavobacteriales bacterium
CTCCATGCAGAAAGCCTCAATCCGATGATTTCGGATTTACTTTCCGGCTCTTCTATTGCATTTAACCAACTGGACGCCATTGCTATTAGTCAAGGCCCCGGCAGTTATACCGGATTAAGAATTGGCACAAGTACTGCTAAAGGACTTTGTTTTGCGCTTGATATTCCGCTTATCGCCATTGACACACTTCAGCTTATAGCCATAGCCGCAAAACAAGAACAACCCGCCAGCCGGTACATTGCTATGATGGATGCCAGAAGGATGGAAGTGTACACGAAAATTTTTGACACGAACCTGCAAGCCATCACCAAGGCAGAAGCGCTTATTCTGGATGAAAATTCCTACTCGGATTTCGAAAAGGAATCGCTAACCGTTTTTTGTGGCGACGGAGCACTAAAAGCAAGGTCTTTATTTGAGAAAAGCAATTTCATTTTTTTGCCTGAGATTCATCCCAAAGCAGAATACATGGGTGAATTAGCGGAAGAAAAATTATCTACCGGGCAAATTGAAGACACTGCCTATTTTGAGCCTTTTTATCTGAAAGAGTTTCACACTCCTCAGCCAAAATCCTGATCGAGAATTTCCGAATTTTCCGGAATACTTCTGTACAGCCTCCGATGAATAAGTAGAGCACACAGAATAAAAAAGCCTGCAGCAATTACCCAAGCAGGTAAAACCTCATCAAAACTTATCTGTCGCGGCGATTCATACATTAAATACGACCATACCTCCATAACGATCGCTGCAATGATTGCCGAATAATGCAATCCACGAAGTTTATGCCTTGAAAGTATCAGGGACAAACTAAAAATGATGAGCAAAAAAGGGAAAAACAATAAGGAATAAATTGCAGTGCTTTTGGTTAGGATGACATGTTGCGGAATTGAATTTTCCGAATAATACAAAAGTTCTGCCACTCGAGATAAGCGAACCCAAAATCCGGATTGGATTGAAATAAATGCGAGTCCAATGCACAACGGCAGAACAATCCAAAACAAAGGGAAATATTTCAACTATTTATTTAGTTGATCACTTGTTCTCGGCAACAGCAGGACTCAGTTTGTCCAAAAACGCTTTTAATGCTGCCCAATATTCTGCGTTATTAGCAGTACTTGGCCACAATGCTGAAGAACCGTGAACGCCTTCTTCACCGGGAGTAAATACCTGCTTAGTGGGAGATGTAACACCGGAAAGCACCTTGTCGATATCCTTCATTTCCTTTTTTGCTCCTGTTGCAAAAACAGGTTTATCAAGCCCGCTGATGCTTTCGCTAAGATTGGTCCCCTTAAGGTATTCTCCGGGAGAAAATGCAACAACAGCGCTTACCTTTTCATTACCCTTGGCAATTTTAAGTGCGAGCGAAGCGGAATAGGATGAACCCCAAAGAATGATCGGATGATTCGTTTTCTTATGAACAAAATCGATCGCCGAAAGAATGTCTTGTTCTGCATCAGCATACTCGCAGCTTTTCTTATCCTTCTTTGCGCGACTCGCAGTTTCGTTAATCATGTCGTTGCATTTATCCCCCGAACGCTGATCGATTGCAAGGCAATTGTATCCCATTTTATTCAGCTCTTTTGCAATTTCCCGGTACTCACCACGACTATATCCGGCCTGATGACAAAGAATGATGTAATCTTCAGAAGGAATAACTTCGTAACTGCTTGCTGAAATAGTAAGTCCATCGGTTGATGGGAATTCGATATGACCAAAAACCATAAAGGAATCGCGTGGAGCTTGTTCTGTGATTACAACGGTGTCCGTCTTAACAATCACTTCTTTCTCAACCGTAGTATTGTTTCCGCCGCAGGAAAGGAGTCCTGATACAGCAAGAAGAGATCCGATTACTTTTTTCATAATGCTTTCGTTTTCTTAAAACATAAAAAACCCCGAACCGAAGTCCGGGGTTGTATTATTCTGCAAGTATAATAACCTTGTTATGGTTCACCTCAACTACTCCTCCGCCAACATCAAAGGTTTTTTCTCCTTCGTTGGTTGTAAGCTTTACCACTCCTTTTTTCAATGTGGTAATGAGCGGTGCGTGGTTTTCCAGAATTCCTAACGATCCATCTTTTCCCGGTAAACTTACTGCAGAAGCTTCACCGGAATAAAGATTGCTATCGGGAGAAAGAATATCAACTTTCATAATTCATTATTTACAACAGTCGGCTAAGCGAACTTTCGTCGGTCTGTATTATTTCGTGGCGTCTGCCATCATTTTCTTTCCTTTTTCTATCGCTTCTTCAATCGTTCCAACGAGGTTGAATGCTGCTTCAGGATATTCATCCACATCACCATTCATGATCATATTGAAACCTTTGATCGTTTCTTCGATAGGAACAAGTACACCTTTCAATCCGGTGAACTGTTCTGCAACGTGGAAAGGCTGAGAAAGGAAACGTTGTACCCGACGTGCACGGTGAACCACTTTCTTGTCTTCATCAGAAAGTTCGTCCATACCAAGAATTGCAATGATATCCTGAAGTTCCTTGTAACGTTGTAGAATCTCTTTAACACGCTGAGCGCAATCGTAATGTTCGGAACCAACAATTTCAGGAGTAAGAATTCGTGAAGTTGAATCCAGTGGATCTACCGCAGGATAAATACCTAACTCAGCAATCTTACGACTCAATACTGTTGTAGCATCAAGGTGAGCAAAAGTTGTAGCCGGAGCAGGGTCGGTCAAGTCATCTGCAGGTACATATACCGCTTGTACAGAAGTAATGGATCCGCGCTTGGTAGAGGTAATACGCTCCTGCATTGCTCCCATTTCAGAAGCAAGAGTAGGCTGGTAACCAACAGCAGATGGCATACGACCAAGAAGTGCAGATACCTCAGAACCTGCCTGGGTAAAGCGGAATATATTATCAATGAAGAAAAGGATATCGCGACCACCGGATTGTTCATCACCATCACGGAAGTATTCAGCCATAGTAAGACCGGAAAGCGCAACACGCGCACGCGCTCCGGGAGGCTCGTTCATTTGCCCGAATACGAAGGTAGCCTTCGACTCTTTCATTTGCTCAGCATCGATACCACTCAGGTCCCATCCACCATGGTGAAGTGAATCCATGAACTTATCGCCATACTTCACAATTCCTGCTTCGATCATCTCACGCAGAAGGTCGTTTCCTTCACGGGTACGCTCACCTACTCCGGCGAATACAGAGTAACCGTCGTGACCTTTTGCAATGTTATTGATCAACTCCTGGATAAGTACGGTTTTACCTACGCCGGCACCGCCAAACAAACCGATTTTTCCTCCTTTTGCATAAGGCTCGATCAGGTCAATTACCTTGATGCCGGTAAAAAGTACTTCGGTAGAAGTAGAAAGATCTTCGAAACGCGGTGCAGGACGATGAATTGAATATCCATTTTCCTTGCTTACCTGCTTAATTCCATCAATCGCATCTCCAACAACATTAAACAGACGACCCTTAATTGCGTCTCCGACCGGCATGGTAATAGGTGCTCCTGTAGAAAGAACTGCAAGACCACGACGGAAACCATCTGTAGAATCCATTGAGATTGCACGAACGGTGTCTTCACCGATGTGCTGTTGAACTTCAAGGACAACTACCTGTCCGTTATCTTTCGTTACTTCAACGGCATCGAGGATGTTTGGTAGTTTTACTCCATTATCAAAGGAGATATCGACTACCGGTCCGATAACCTGTGCAACTTTTCCGTAGACCTTGTTTGACATTGTATTGAGGATTAAATGATTGTTCCTTTTTCGGGCGCAAAGGTAGGAGAATTCCCCATTTCCAAAAGGTTCCTGTTAGTAAATTTATTTTCCTAATTTTGCATCCCGCCATGATTCAGATTCGCCTTTGTTTTCAAGGTGTTTATCGGTCCATTGGGTCCATTCACAGTGAAAGTCTATACCAGCCCAGAATCCTTTAAAGATGTTCGTAATCCGGCACTTACTACCGGGACCTTTGATGGCGTGCATAAAGGCCACCGTCATATTATCGATCGGCTACGGTCGATTGCGGATGAAGTAGATGGGGAAACTGTGGTATTCACTTTTTTTCCGCATCCCCGAATGGTCTTATTTCCCGACGATACAAATCTGCGGTTACTGAATACCCAGAATGAAAAGATTGAACTTCTGGAAAAAGCAGGTGTTGACCATCTCATAATTTTCCCTTTTAGTAAAGAGTTTTCACGACTGAGCGCAATTGAATTTGTAAGAGATATACTTGTCAATCAACTACATATTTCGCGTCTAGTGATCGGATATGACCATCAATTCGGAAGAAACAGAGAGGGTACGATTGCTCATCTGCGGGAGCTTAGTCCAATGTTTGGATTCCAGGTTGAAGAAATTCCTGCTCAAATGGTAGACAGCGTTAATGTTTCGTCTACAAAAATAAGAGCTGCCTTAGCGGAAGGTGACATCGCCACTGCGGCTAATTTTCTGGGTTATAATTATCCCCTCACGGGTCTGGTTGTTGGCGGGCAACAGATTGGCAGAAGCATTGGTTTCCCTACTGCAAATCTTAAGATCATTGATAACCGTAAGCTTATTCCCGGAGATGGTGTTTATGCCGTAAACGTGAGCATGAAAGCCGGACAATTTGGAGGAATGTTAAATATCGGCAGCCGACCAACGATCAAAAGCGGAGCAAGTCAAAAAAGCATTGAGGTAAATATTTTTGATTTTGAAGGTGAGTTATACAATGAACTCCTTAAAGTTGAGTTTATTAAAAAGATCAGAGATGAGCGAAAGTTTGAAGATCTGTCTGGATTGAAACTTCAGCTCGAGAATGATCGTCTAAAGGCTAAAGAAATACTTTTCAGTTGATGCGCATTATCCTTTGTATTCTTTTCCTCACACCCTATCTCCTGCCGGCACAGCAGGATACAATGAAGACCTTTACGAGTCTCGAATCTGCGCTAAAGAATCCTGAACAGGTTTACAGACTCAAACTACAAAAGCAGGAGTTGAAAGATTTTCCGAAAGAAATATTTCTGATGAAAAATCTTCGTCAGCTGGATCTTAGCAAAAATAAAATCAAGGTCATTCCCGAAGAGATTGGTCAGCTCACCCAATTGGAAGTGCTTGACATTTCCCGCAACAGAATAATCGACATACCTTCTGCGATCGGGCAGCTGATCAATTTACGCGCTTTAATTCTAAATCAGAATTTCATTGAAAGTATACCGCCTGAAATTGGCAAACTGGCGAAACTTGTTTACCTCGATATGTGGAGCAATAATCTTTGGAATTTTCCGGAGGAGCTGGCGCAATTGAGTAATTTGAAAGAATTTGATTTACGCAATATTCAATTGAGTTTTAAGGAACAGGAATTCATTAAAAAACTGCTTCCCAACACTAAGATACATTTCTCACCGGCCTGTAATTGCGGTAAATAATCATGGGCAAGCACCGGTGTGTGCTACTGTTATTCCATTCGAATTAGCTATGCATTCATCCAATACGTTTTCCCGTCACAACCACAAACAGAAGGGCAATCTTGGGGGCAAATTCCATTATGATTTCGTTTCATTACACCATCGTAGCAATCAGGCTTTGAACAAGAGATCAGCAATAGAAAAAAGATAATCCGAATTCCAATTTCAGGCATTGTTATGGAATTTATGTTAGCGATGCCTTTTTTCATTATTAATTACCGAAAATAGCGTTTAACCAAAAAGCGGACCGGTACATAAGAGCAGATTACGCCCACAATACCTACAATGCCCGCTACCCAAATAAAATCGAATGCTTTTAATGCAACCGGATAATGATCGATCACTGCTCCCTCGAGTGGAATCAGGTGTAGATACTGTTGCGCCAGAACCAGGGATGCTCCAATGAGTAAGCCAATAAATCCACCAAAGAAATTGATCATCAAGCCCTCTGAAAAAAAGATGGTGCGAATCATTTTTTTATCTGCACCCATACTGATCAGCACATCGATATCTTTTTTCTTGTCGATCACAAGCATCGTTAACGAGGCAAGAATGTTAAAGCTGGTAAGCAACAAAACAAAAGAAAGCATGATCATGACAAAAAATTTCTCACTCTCACTGACTTTGTGTAATATTTCATTTTGCTCGTAACGTGTCTGGATTCTGAATGCATCACCCATTTTATCCTGAAGGGACCGTTTAACCTGCTTAACATCATAACCCCTTTTGAGGCGCAATTCATAAGCAGAAACCGATTCTCCATATTCCAAAAGGGTAGCGGCCAAATCGCGATGAACCAGAATAGGTTTTAATTCGTCATCAGAAGATGATTCAAAAACACCGGAAAGAAATAATGTGTGCCGATTAAAGGGGTCTCTGTTTACCCTCATTTTTTTATTTCTCATTGGCGCAAAAATAGTGACCGACTGGAATTCACCCGGACGATCCGAAACGTACAATTCGAGCGTTGCAGCAATATTTACATCGATCATGCAGAAATAAAAATCCTCCATCTGCAAAAGCGTGTCACCATCAATCATGTTTTCCCGAACATTACTAACCTGTAAAAACTCAGGCTGAACACCTTTTAGCAATCCATGCACGAAATTATCGCCATACTTCAGCACGCACAATTCTTCCACAACTTCACTTGCCGCTTCAACACCTTCAACCGATCGGATTTCAGCAATGGATATTACATTACGATCGAATGATTTTCCTTCAAGAGGCGTAATCCGAATATCCGAATCAAATTTCGAAGAAAGGGTATCGACTAATCCTTCGAGTCCGTTTATAGCTGAAAGAATAATTATCATAGCAGCAACGGCAAGTGCAATCCCCGCCACCGAAATTCCGGAAATGATGTTGATCACATTGGTGGATTTCTTCGAAAAGAGATACCGGCGAGCTATGAAAAAAGGAGTGCGCAGATTTTTTTTCTGCAATTTAGGAAATATTCAGCGGCAGGATATAACCGGAATAAAATGAGCGATTATTGCCTGTTTCTTTTATTCATTTACACTGTGCTTCCCTGGTAATGCCGTTCTTTTCTGCCCGGACAATTAAACCGGTACCACTTCGATGCGGGCTATATGTATCCAGATAATGAAGGATAAGAATGGGAATCAGAAAAATGATGTAATAAACCGGTAGAATGATGAATAAGCCCTTCGACCAACCCAACATCTTCATTGGCCACTTCATTGCAAATTTCCAGGCCATCCGTCCGGGAATGCCATACGAATAATGCGCTTTTACCTTGCAAAAACCTGCGGATTTCAATTTTTCCTTGATCTCCTGCATGTTGTATCCGTCACGAACATGTTCCCCGATAAATGATTTTCCGTGGTTATTCAAAGCATCAGATCCCCCTTTATCACTCGGTGTGCTAATGAGCAAAACACCTCCGGATCGAAGTGCCTTATAAAAATTCCGAAACACCAACACATCCTCTTCGATATGTTCCATCACATCAACCGAAAGAATCAGATCATACGCCCCTTCATCCTTCAGTTGGGTTAAGTCTGCAACCTTGAAATATACATTGCTTCGTCCCTGATCCCGAAAAAAATCATTGCAATCGGCAATATAATCGCGCTTCACATCCACTCCGAGAATTGTCCACTCCTTACTCAACCGGGAAAAATACCAACTGTATTGTCCAAAGCCACTTCCTGCATCAAGAATATGTGCATTCTGGGGTGCTGATCTGCGCCATTTGCGAATTTCCCTTTGTATATGCCAGGAGCGTAACAAAACAATATCCAACAGTCTGTAGAACACTTTTCTTAGTGTGCTGCTGCGGTTAAAGAAGGAGCCTAAAGAATCTTTTACGGGATCGTAGTCCATCGAACAGCTGTCACTTTTTTAAAAGCTGATTGATTTCCTCAGCGTAATTGATGCTGTCGTCGAGGTAAAAAATGAGTTCGGGAACAATTCGCATTTGTTTTCCGATTTGCTGTCCGAGTTTGTAGCGAATTTCTCTGGTTTGAGAAACAATAAACTGAAACACCTCTTCACGTGGTGGCCCGGCATAAATACTTAGGTAAACTTTAGCCACTGAAAAATCGGGAGACACGCGCACCACAGTTACCGAAATCATTGAACCGCCAAAATAAACAGCACTTTCTCTTTGGAAAAAATTTCCTAACTCCTTTTGAAGAAGTGCAGCTACTTTGTTCTGGCGTACGGTACTCATGGGCGGCAAAGATATTTAAATTATACGCACAGATGAGTTGCTAATATGCTTGTTTTAAGAACGATCTGCCTTAAGCGACTTAACCCATCGCTGAACAGTAAATCCAATGCGACGAATTATCCCTTTTGGTTTATGGTCAAGTGAAGAAGCAAACATTCCGTTATGACTACCCTGCTCAGCAATTGTTGGGTGTGACCAATAGATAGTCAAGCCTTTACGTTCACCCATCCACCAATCGATGGGCTTTTCTACCGGGCCTTCCTGTAACTCATTTAATAAAAATTCGGCGCCCTGTCGTGTAAGGTAATAAGCGCCGGCGCAACGTAATCGATCGGCTTTGTATAGATATTGACCTTCTTTACGCTCTGAACGCGGAACAAACATTAAAGTGGAGTTCTCCAAAGAAACCAGTATTGGATCTGAAAATTGATTCTTTGCATCCATTTCGGAGAGGAACTTATTCATCCAAACAGGAAAATCTTTATTGAGCAGCATATCGTCTTCAAGAATCAATCCGCCCTTTTCGTCAGAAGCTGCTATCCTTTTCCATGCTTCGATGTGTTTCATTGCACAGGAAACCTCCGGACGAATTCCATGCATTTCTCCGGTAAACATTCTCTGGATTTGTTCTTCTTTCAGATCCGGCAAATCATGTTCCAGTACCCAATTGAAAGGCATCGCAAAACTATCCAATTGCTGTTTCATGAACCGTTCGCGGTCTTCGTAGCCTTTGCGGACATGGAGAACTTGAATAAATAATGTTGGTTCTTTTGCTAACATTAACACAAAACTAAGCAGAAAGAACCCAACTGCCAATCTATACTTAAAAATGACGTAAATTGCGGCGATGCAATTGCTCAAGCGACTTCTTATTTACGCCCGGCCCTACCACCACTTTTTGCCGGAATACCTAATCTACACTTTTTTTGGTATTGTTTTCGGACTACTCAACTTTACAATGCTTATTCCGCTTCTCAATTTGCTTTTTGGGAATGGAGAACAAACCACAGTTATTCCAGCGGAGCCTTCCTTTTCGGTATCCATAAGCTACCTGATTGAATTATTCAACTATCATTTTCTGAGCATAGCCCTTTTAAAAGGAAAAATGGCCGCGATGGCATTTGTGTGTGTAATCATTGGTGCAAGTACAATGCTTTCCAATTTTTTTCGCTACATGTCGATGCGCGTTTTGGTCAGGTTAAAATTAAAAATGCTTGAAAAACTCCGCGTAACACTCTATGATAAATTACTGGATCAATCACAACGTTTTTTCCATTCGCGCAAAAAGGGAGATATTCTTTCGACACTCACAAATGACGTACAAGAGATTGAATACTCAGTCATCTCCTCCTTTCAAACACTTTTGCGGGATCCATTTGTAATCATTGCCTATTTCATTGCGCTATTTTACCTTTCACCATCACTTACACTTTTCACGCTTTTCTTTTTTCCTGTTTCCGGAATTCTCATTTCCCAGATTTCAAAACGGCTAAAGAAAAAAGGATATTTTAATCAGGAAATGCTCGGTAAAATTCTGCATACTTCAGACGAGAGCATAACAGGTATTCGCATTATACAGGCCTTTCGTGCCGGAGGTCGTTTCAAAAAGAATTTCCGCGATCTCAACGGACAATTCACCCGTAGCAGTAAAGCGCTTTTTAACCAACGTGAAATTGCATCGCCACTTAGCGAACTACTGGGTGTAATTGTAATTATTGTGGTGGTGATGTATGGAGGCAATCTTGTTTTGCAGGGAAGTCTCAGCGGCTCTATGTTTATTACTTATCTGGCTTTGTATTCGCAAATTCTGCAGCCTGCAAAAAATCTCGGCACAGCTATTACGAATATGCAACGCGGACTAGTGGCTACAGAACGTGTGTTTAACATTATCGACGAACCTGTTTCCATAACGGAAAAGACGGATGCCATTCAGGCCGGAGAATTTTCGAAAGAGATCCGCTTTGAAAATGTGATGTTTGCATACGACGAAACTTCTGTTCTGAACAACGTTAGTTTTACAATTCCCCGTGGAAAAATGATTGCTCTTGTTGGAAAAAGTGGATCAGGGAAATCAACACTTGCAGATCTTTTGTTGCGTTTTCAGGATGTAAACGAAGGAAAAGTTTTGATCGATGGAAATGATGTCCGAGATATTACTCTCGAGAGTTTACGCGGTCAAATCGGACTTGTAAACCAGGACCCCATTCTCTTCAACGATTCCATATTGAACAATATTACCATGGGCGCAGCAGCAGACATGGAAAAAGTGAAGTCAGCCGCACGTATGGCCAACGCCACAGAATTCATTGATCAGCTGGAAGAAGGATTCGAAACCAAAGTCGGCGACAGAGGTTCTCGTTTGAGTGGTGGTCAGAAACAACGTATTGCGATTGCGAGGGCACTTTACAAAAATCCACCGATTCTCATCCTCGATGAAGCCACTTCCGCACTCGATACCGAATCGGAGCGGTTGGTTCAAGATGCGTTGCACCATCTGATGGAAAACCGCACAACCTTGGTCATCGCGCACCGACTCTCTACAATTCAACATTCAGATGAGATAATCGTGCTTGATGCCGGAAGGATAGCTGAGCGCGGAACACATGCTGAATTGTTTGCAAAAAACGGTCTCTACCGAAAACTTTGTGATCTGCAAAGTTTTGAGTGAATTTTTTCACTTCAAGTACCACGCCGGGAAGAAATGCACACCGTAGTTATTTCAAGAAAAGTACAGTAATATTCGGTTCACAACGTCATATCCACTGCTCACAAAAAAGGAACCGAAACATACTAGTAACTGCTATAGATTTGGTGAAAACAATTAATCGACCCAAATCTTTATGAAGAACATTCTTGTTTCATCTGTTTTATTCCTCCTTTCAGCAGGAGTAAATGCACAAGCCCTCGAATTTAATTTTGCTTCAGCAGTACCGGTAGGATGCAGCAATGCAAAACCAATTACAGATGGTGTGAAAAAAATTACAGTTGATCTTGCTACCGGAAATGCTGTTTTTTCGATGCAAAGCCTGAATTGCAAAAAAGACATTAAAGCAGAAAACCTCGGTGTAGTCAACGAAAGCTCAAAAGCAACGGCCTATTTCGATGAAAAGTCAGAAAAAGGAATCATCATTGAAGCAAATGAAAAAGCAGTTGTGTTTGAGAAAAATCTAAACGCCTATGTGGTAACCGGTGTAGGACATGTCGACAAAAAAATTGCGAAAACGCTTTCCATAGAAACAGAAAAAACCACTTATAATTCCGTGCTTGCTGATATACCCAATCTTATCACAAAGGCAAAAACCAGAAAAAAACAAGCGGAGATGGCTGCAAAAATGGCCAAACTTCCTGAAACAGAATACAAGGACGAATATGATATTTCAGGGATCTACTATCTATCCAGAACCATTCACGACCCTAAAAACGACAAGTATGTGAATGCTATAAATTTTCAATTCATAGTTGCAGAAAACAAAGCACTCCTTCACTATCATGAAGGACTGAAAAACGAGGTATTTATTGAAGGGATCTATCGCAAAGCATTGCAAGCAAAATCGCTCTCCTACCTTTATTTCATGGGAGACAACATGAATTCGCTAGAGCCATTCGCCAACGAGATATTTATGCCCATTGAAAAAGATGTGTACTACGTATCAGGTGACCAATTTGGAACAGACACCCGTCTCGATTGCAGTTCCGTTAAGCTTAATACCAACAAAGATGCAAATGGAAATATTATTCGCGACTATTTGATCATTGGTAAAGACAAAAAACGAGTTGAAGAATTGAATAACAATCCTGAATTACTTGAAAAACTATTAATAAAGAGTTGCATTGAAATGTGTGAAGCCTACAATGTGGTTCGTGCCGGAAGAAATCCAATGCCGGGTGAAGGTCGTGTTGATGAAAAACTTGCAAGCGAAGCTTTTGAATTAACCAAGAAACATGCTGCAAGTAAAAACTGGCCACAAAAGCTTGAATACTGCTACATCAAGAGCCCTGAATGGGTAATCATCCGTCATAAAGTGACAGGAGTAATTCTATCCCGCTCTACCAGAGTAGTTGTTATTATGACTTCCAATGGAAAGTGTATGTGGGAAGAGATGGAAATTCGTCAGGATTATGACGGCGCTCAATACGGTAAGACATATTTCTACGGGAATTCAGGGAATATTGTTCCTGCAGAATGTACAGATGCGATGAAAAAGAAAAAATAACACATGATTTCCTTCCGGAAAAAGGCTGTTTCAATTGGAAACAGCCTTTTTTTATTGAATAATTTCGCCAGAAAACGCTTCCAGTACTTCATCTAAAACAGCATACACTTCGGCAGGCTGTAGCATGGTGACCAATCGTGATCTGTATTCCTTAAAGTGCGGAATGTTCCTGAAGTAATTGGCATAATGCCTTCGCATCTCAACAATTCCCTCACGTTCACCTTTCCAACGAATAGAAAACTCCAAATGCTCCCTTGCTGCATCAACACGCTGGATCAATGTTGGTGGCGCCATCGTTTCACCTGTTTCCATGAAATGTTTTACTTCACGAAATATCCAGGGATAACCAATACTCGCCCTTCCAATCATGATTCCGTCTACACCGTAACGGTTTTTCATTTCGAGTGCTTTCGCGGGTGAATCCACATCGCCATTTCCGAAAATCGGGATTTTTATTCGCGGATTCTCCTTTACCTGACCAATAAGCGTCCAGTCGGCCTCTCCCTTATACATCTGCACACGCGTTCGACCGTGAATGCTCAATGCCTGCACACCGATGTCCTGAAGGCGCTCAGCTACCTCCAATATGTTTTTGGTGTCATCGTCCCACCCTAACCGCGTTTTAACGGTTACGGGCAATTTTACAGCCTTTACCACAGCCTCGGTAAGGCGCATCATTTTTGGAATGTTTTTCAGGATTCCGGCGCCAGCATCTTTACATACTACTTTTTTTACCGGACAACCATAATTAATATCGATGAGTTCCGGTCCTGCCGATTCACAAATTTGTGCAGCCTGAACCATTGAGCTTTCTTCTCCGCCAAAAATCTGTATTCCTATGGGGCGTTCATAATCGAACACATCCAGTTTTTTGCGGCTCTTCCATGCATCGCGAATTAATCCTTCGGATGAAATGAACTCGGTATACATCAAATCGGCGCCGTACTTTTTGCAAAGCCTGCGGAAAGGCGGATCACTGACATCCTCCATTGGAGCCAATAGCAAGGGGAACGCTCCCAAATCGATATTTCCTATCTTTACCACTTCTGCAAAAATACGCAAACCATCGCCATCATGAAAACACCAAATATCCGTCACCTCAACCCTATGTTGCAGATGTTTGTGCTTTTCGGACTCATTTTTATTACCCTTTTTCTGGTCATGCTGCTGGGTAAATTAATTGCTGATTGGGGATACGGCATCAATCTTCTCGATCCGGATTTTGCCAAAGATCCCTCTGCCGAGGGTGTTACAGCCGTACAACGCTGGCTAATGGTATTGAATCAGCTTGGATTTTTTCTAATTCCAGCCCTGCTGTTCGGGCAAATGATGTATTCGGGAGAGCAGTCTTATTTCCCGCTCAGAAAACCAAACCTCATGCAGTTCGGACTCGCTATCGTTTTGGTATTTGCCATGCAGGCTCCCATTGATTTTTTACTCCGATTAAATTCATCATTACCTCTGGGCGATGAGGTGATGAGTGATATTAATGAGATGGAAGTAAAAGCCGCGTTCATGATTAAGCAACTAATTGGAGAAGGAAGTTTTGCCGATGTTGCGATAGCAATGATTGTTCTCGCAATTATTCCGGCCATAGCAGAGGAATTTTTCTTTCGCGGTGTACTACTTCAAACCTTCCGGGCATCCTTTCGCAGCGCTCATTTGGCAATATGGATGACCGCTATCGTTTTCAGTTTTATTCATATGCAATTCCTTGGATTCATTCCGAGAATGTTGCTCGGTGCGTTACTGGGTTACATCATGGTATGGAGTGGAAGTATCTGGCTTTCTATTATCGTTCATTTTTTCAATAATGCCCTGGGGGTATTTCTATTGTTTCAATTTGATGATGAAGTAATCACAAACCCCCAACAAGCAGAGACCAATTGGCTAATGCTAGCTGTGGGTAGTTTATTTACCATCGGTACGATTTATTTTTTCCATCGCTTCCGTCTTAATGAACAAAGCGATCAAGAACCCTTCAATACATTTGAATAGCAAGCAGCTCTTGCTCTACCTGTTGTTGAGGGTATAATGAAATCGGAATACGTGCAATTGTCTTTATAAAGAATCTCTCTGGTGCGAATACAGAGAACATTTTGCTCATTGATTTCCCTTTAAATTTCTGTCTCAGGGTTTTTGGGTAGTCTTCTCGTTTTCCTTTCTTTCGTTTCCACTGCATTTACCAATAAAAAAAGCCCATCGTAAAGGATGGGCTTTTTATTTCAAAACAAAAAACAAGATTAAGGCTGAACGCGTTTTCTTGTTGTGGAATAGTTAATCTTTAATGCATCCACCTGACGCAATTCGTGCTTTACACGAGAAATGATACCCATGCGTGTCTTTTCATCAACCTTTAGAGATGTGGTTACGAAAGGAATATCCGTTTCATTACGCTCTGTACGTTTGCGGATCACGAATGGTCCAACATCAGTCGCTTGCGTTGCAATCTGATCATCGAGCTGAATACGGGGCTCTGTTCCATACATGCTGCGGTAACGCATTGTTGCCGGTCCGATGTAGATGTAATCTACCAATGATTTTTTCTCAAGCTTGGTGATTGCTTCTGCTTCAGGTTTTTTGATTTCAATTTTCAAATCCACTTCACGCATAACAGTTGTAACCATGAAGAAGAAAAGAAGCATGAATACGATATCAGGCAAAGAAGCCGTTGAAATGGCAGGTGAACCTGAACTATCGTCTTTTTTAAATTTTGACATACGTTTCCTTTTGTAGTATTAATACGCAGGGATGTTTTTGGGCTCTTGTTCAGCAATACGCTGCGGAACAATTGCACGAATCACCTTGATCTTTTCTTTATCCGAGTCGTTGGAGGAGTTCCAATCTGTAAAATTCTCTCCATACACCTTTGCGACCATTCATTACGCAGTTCGTTAATGGCAGATTGCATCTGATCCTGAACTTCAACATAACCCTTGTACGAGGTTCCATTATCGTTACGAAGAGAAATGATTGCGAGTTTAGGCAGTGTACGGAACGGACCTACTTTTTCAGCGGCAGCAAGTTTATCTTCCCAGTCGGAAAGTTCTGACTTGATTACCCCAATAGAAGCAGCAGGTGTTTTAGAATCCTCGAGCAACTGTTTACGGTTGGCGATTTCCTGACGCGCTCTTTCAACAGTGATCTCTTCCATTACCGGAAGATTTTCGTTGTTGTAAGGGTTAGTAAGAAACTCTTTGATTTTCCCTTTAAGTTCACCGATTTGGATGTAATCGTTTTCAACCAAGAGCTGGTCATTCGAATTCAAATTCACCTCGAAAACATCGCGCTCGTTGATCTCGACTTCCATTTTATAATCCGGTGGAAGTTTTTGCGGCAGTGAGCGCACAATACCTTCATCGGTATCCATGGTAGTAGTTACCAGAAAGAAGATTAATAACAGGAAGGCGATGTCTGCCATCGATCCTGCATTAATCTCTTCCAATTTTCTCTTAGCCATAACTTATAGTTTAAGCTGAAAAACGCTTTACCAGACCCCAAATCCAACCGGCCGCAATAAGAACTACTGCCAGCAGCCCGAAAATTGAAACCAGTTTGATAGAGAAATCAGAAAACTTAACGAACCCGGGATTAAACAATTCAGGGTCTTTGTACTTCCATGTTTCAAGCATTGCGTCAGAAGCAGTTACCCAGCTAAACAATACAATCGCACCAAAAATGGCAATTCCAACAAGAAAGGGAATGCTGTTTTTAAGGTCGATGAAGGTCAGGTAAACAGCAAACAGAATCGCAAAAATCAGTCCGCCATAAATCATGTACATGGTCAGGTTCATGGTAAATGTCAGTTTACCGTTGAAGGAGATGTTTGAGTGGATCGCATCAATATGACTATTGATTGCCAGCTTTTCATTCTCATCAGCAGCACCGGCAAGCTTTCCTTCCCAGATACCAACATTTTCCTTGAGTGTTTTTTCTTCATCAGCAATGTGACCGGGTCCCAGCACAGCGGCTGTTCCCTGCAGCATCAGAAGAATACCAAAAACAAAGCCCAGTACCATTAGTACTCCTTTGAAGATGGTAAGTATTGAGTGCAACTTAGTGTCTTTCATACAGATCGTTTTTGATCGTTAATAGTTGCCCGAAATTACTTACCGGGAAATACCTTGTGCTTAAGAAGGATATCCATGATAGAAATGGAAGAGTTTTCCATATCAATTACCAAGTTATCAATCTTCGACAATAAGTAGTTGTAGAATAACTGAAGGATCATCGCAACGATCAAACCACCTACTGTGGTAAGAAGTGCCACCTTAATACCATCAGCAACGATCTGAGGAGAGATGTTACCCGCACGTGCGATGTCGTCAAAGGCCTGGATCATACCGATTACAGTACCAAGGAATCCGAGCATTGGTGCAAGAGCGATAAAGAGAGACAACCAGGTAAGACCGTTTTCCATCTGACCATTCTGTACGCTACCATAGCTGATGATTGCCTTTTCAACGTTATCAGGACCTTCGTCCACACGCATCAATGCCTGGTAAGCGATAGAAGCAACAGGACCACGTGTATTGCGGCAAATTTCCTTCGCAGCTTCAACTCCACCTGATTTAAGTGCAGCTTCAACCTTTTCGAGGAACTTCTCAGAGTTACCTGTAGCCATGTTAAGGTAAATAATACGCTCGATGCTGATCGCAAGACCAAGGATTAAACAAATTAATACTAAAGACATGAAGCGGGGATCCCCTTCAATGAACTTTTCTTTTAGCACCTGTGTGAAAGTAACTTTCGGAGCTTCATCAGCATTTTCACCTGAAGCTGTAGCCTCAGTAGGTTCTGCCGGTGTATCAGCAGGAGTTGCAGTTTCAGTAGCTGAAGTAGAATCTGAATTCTGCGCTTTTGCGTACTGAGTGGCTCCAATAGTGAGGAGGCCGGAAATTGCGATCAATGAAAGGATCTTTTTCATGTGGAACCGATTTGTTTTGAGAACTTGTATTTCTGGGTTTTTAGTATGAACTGAAAATTGTGGGTGTAGCAACGGTTGTTTGGAAAATGTAAGCGGATAAAACTTAAAGATTCAATCTGCATTCATTTTCCACAGACTAACAAAATAATCTGTACCGCTTCCTACGGTAATTTATGCGGAGAGAGAGGGATTCGAACCCTCGATACCCTTTTGGGGTATACACACTTTCCAGGCGTGCTCCTTCGACCACTCGGACATCTCTCCGGGAAGAAATCGTTCAATGAACGGGGTTCTGTTTTTGCAAACAGGTCGGCAAATTACAAAAAAATATTGCAGACCGCCAAAAGGCAGGATATTACGGGAACATTAAATCAGCCCAGACTCACTTCTCCCCTGAGGTCGGTTGCAAAGCCCTCAGAAACACGCATCCCATTACCCAAAAGAAACATCGTTTTTGTGACAGCGGCCTCAGTGGTCATGTCGTTTCCACTGATCACCCCAATCCTGGCCAGGGCTGTACTGGTCTCATACTTACCCTGAACCACCGACCCGCTTGAACACTGAGTAATGTTCACCACAGAAATTCCGGACTGAATGATGTCGTGCAGTCCATTAATAAACCAGCTTTCTGTAGAAGCGTTGCCGGAACCAAAGGTTTCAAGAATGATCGCTTTTAGACCGGGTATTGAACTGAAAGCCTCCAAAACCTGAGGCTGCAATCCGGGGAACAGTTTCAGGATGGCAATATCACGACAAAGTTGTTTCCGAACAACCAAAGGTCCGCGGGAGGGTCGTCGTATGGAGGAAGTATGATACTCTATTTTAATTCCTGCTTCGGCGAGAAGCGGATAATTTCCTGAGCTAAAGGCATTAAAATGATTTGCACTGACTTTACTGGTTCGGTTTCCACGCAAAAGTTTATACTCAAAGTAAATGGCAACTTCCGGTACCATTGGTAAGCCCATATCATCTGTGGCCGCAGCTATTTCGATGGCGGTAAGCAAATTCTCTTTTCCGTCGGTTCGAATCGTACCAATAGGCAATTGTGAACCGGTTAAGATGACCGGTTTAGCAAGGTTTTCAAGAAGGAAACTCAAGGCAGATGCCGTGTAAGCCATGGTGTCGCTGCCATGCAGAATTACAAATCCGTTGTGGTCATCGTAGTGATCTGCAATCATAGATGCCAATTTAATCCAGATCTCCGGATTCATGTCGGAGGAATCGATGGGCTTTTCGAATGAAAGTGTTTCGAGTTGAATATTGAATTTTCCGATTTCGGGAACCTGTGAAGTAAGGTGTTTAAAATCGAAAGGCCGCAATGTATGAGAAGAAGGATCTTCCATCATGCCAATGGTACCACCTGTATAAATTAAAAGTACTTTTTTCAAAATCGGGATGCTGTATGTATAATTATGTTCCTGCTAAATTCTGAATAATTCCTTTGCATTGGCCGAAGTGATTTCAGCGATCTCTGCAACAGGAACATCAAAGATCTGCGACATCCTGGAGGCGACCGCTGTGATAAAAGCCGTTTCATTTCGTTTTCCTCTGTTCGGGACCGGGGCCAAATAAGGTGCATCCGTTTCAAGCACAAGTTTTGACAGAGGTATTGTTTCCAGGACTTTATCCAATCCGCTGTTTTTAAAGGTCACGACTCCACCAATTCCCATCAAAAATCCCCCATAGGATAATACATGTTTAGCTTGCTCCGCATTTCCTGTAAAACAATGAAATACCCCACGCAATCGGGAATCGTTTTCCTTGTCCAGCACCTCAAAAATCTCGTCGAAAGAATCACGCGCATGAATGATCAGGGGAAGATCAAATTCTTTCGCCCAATCAATTTGGATCCGAAAAGCCTCCTTCTGCTGATCAATATAGGTCTTATCCCAATACAGATCGATTCCTGTTTCCCCAACGCCATAAAAGCCACCCTTTTCCAAATGTTCCCTGCATGTTGATAAAACCTCCTGAAAATCAATCCCTACTGAACATGGGTGGAGCCCCATCATTGGAAAGCAATTGTTTGGGTAGTAATTCACCAGGTCAAGCATCGGCTCAATGCTCTCGAGGTCGATGTTGGGAAGAAAAATCTTATTTACCCCTGCATCAATTGCCCTTTTTACCATTTGATCCCTGTCCCCAGCAAATTCTTCAGCATACAAATGGGCATGAGTGTCTGTAAACATGAGTCAAAATTACGTTATAGGAAGGCCCGAGATTCGGTAGTTCTGCATAAAACATGAAAAAACCAGAACTTGATGGTTAATTTTTCGGTTTAGGACATTTTGTGATGTGAACTTTGGCCTGTGATTTGCTATGTTTGCCGTAATAAACCTAAAAAAACTATGAAAAAGATCACCACACTATTTCTTTCCGCAGCATTTATTATGTCTGCTATGTTAACCTCTTGCGGTAAGTACGAGGACGGACCAGGATTATCTCTGCGTTCAAAGAAAGCTCGTCTTTGCCAAACCTGGAAACCAGAAAAATACATTGATGGTCAGACAGGAACTGAAGTTGCTGCAGGTGCTAACGATGGAAAAATAGCTTTTGAAAAAGACGGTAAGTTCAAAATGATTAACGGCTCTGTTACAACCGAAGGAACATGGGCTTGGGCAAATGACAAGGAAGGAATTGCAATCACCTTTTCTGCCGGAGGATTTAGCTCTACAACAACCTCAACAATTCTTCGTCTTACAATGAAAGAATTCTGGACAAAAGATACTGATGGTGACAAGACTTATTTCACTGCTGAATAATTTTTAGTTATTCTTGAAAAGCCCCGCCAATTGGCGGGGCTTTTTTGTTTCACGGAAATCGTTTTCTTTGTCTGACGCTATGAAGATTCTCATTGTCCGCTTTAGTTCTATTGGTGATATCGTATTAACGAGTCCTGTCATTCGTTGTCTGAAAGAACAAGTGAACAACGTCGAGATCCATTATCTCAGCAAAAAACAGTTTCTACCGGTACTTGAAGCAAATCCTTTTTTGAGCAGGATTTATACCATCGAAAAAGAAATCACCGAAGTAGTGGATTCACTGAAGAATGAGAAGTATGACCTGATTATCGACCTCCACCGCAACATAAGAAGTTTGCGACTGAAAAAAGCAATTGCTGTCCCTTCAAAAAGCTTTAACAAACTCAATTTGGAAAAGTGGATACTCGTTAATCTTGGCGTCAACAACTTACCTAAAATTCACATTGTAGACCGTTACCTGAAAACCTGTGAATCGCTGAATGTAAAAAATGATTTGAAAGGTCTCGATTATTTTATTCCTTCCGGAAGAGAAGCCGGCTCCGGAGTATTACCGGAATCGCATCAAAAGAAATACATAGCCATTGCAATTGGCGCGCAACACGCTACAAAACGTTTACCTGTACACCAACTTGCTGTGCTGGTAAACAACATCCATTTCCCAATTGTTTTGCTTGGCGGGAAAGAGGATGTTGCGAGCGGCGAAAGGATTGCTGCAATAGACCCGGATAAAATTATAAACGGCTGTGGTAAATTTGATCTGCACGGATCGGCTTCGCTAATAAAAATGGCTGACGTTGTTATTACTCACGACACCGGATTAATGCATATTGCTGCGGCATTTAAAAAGAAAATCATTTCTATTTGGGGCAATACTGTTCCGGAATTCGGGATGTATCCCTATTTACCCGGTGAAAAATCAGAGGGTGTAATGGTTGAAAATAAAGCGCTACGCTGCAGACCTTGTTCAAAAATCGGTTATCAGGAATGTCCAAAAGGGCACTTCAAATGTATGAATGAACTGGACATGTTAAAAGTAGCGAATGAAGCCAATCGTTTAGCGGAACATTAATCCTTCACAAACAATGCTCTTAATTCAGTTGCTTCATCCGGGCTCATTTTCCCGGCAAGAATAAGCGATAACTGACGGCGACGCAGCGCACCGGAATAACGTTTGTTTTCCTCTTCCGTTTCGGGAACAAGTTCAGGAACTTCAATAGGACCACCATTTTGATCAACTGCCACAAAAGTATAAATCGCTTCATTACACTTTTTCCGATTTCCTGTAACATGATCCTCAACAAACACATCGACCACGACTTCCATTGAGCTGGTAAACGATCTTGAAACCTTTGCTTCAAGAGTTACGATTTCAGCGTGGCGTATAGGGCTGTTAAAACTTACATTGCTAATTGATGCTGTAACAACAACCCTTTTGGAATGCCTGTGAGCAGAAATGGCAGCGATTTCATCCATCCATGCGAGAAGTTGTCCGCCAAATAGGTTTCCCAAAGTATTGGTATCATTGGGCAGAACCATTTTTGTAGTTACTGCAAGTGTTTCCCGTGCAAATTTTTTCTTAGAAGCCATGCTGCAAAGATACAGCGAATCGGGGAGTTACGGACGCTATTTTCCTACCTTTGCCCTAAGTCATGAGCTACCTCATTTTTAAATCGCTGCACCTGATCTTTATGGTGACCTGGTTTGCCGGGTTGTTTTATATCGTCAGGCTGTTCATTTACCAAATAGAAGCGATGGACAAAACGGAAGAGGAAAAAAAGATTCTGCTTCCCTATTTAAAAAAGATTCAGCGTCCCCTGTGGTATGGTATAACTTGGCCGGGAATGATCTTGACCTGGATTTTTGGTGTTTCTATGTTGATTGACAATCCTCTGTTTCTTAAAATGCCATACATCCACATCAAGTTAAGTCTTGTTTTTGGCTTGACGACCTATCACGTTTACTGCCATCGTATTTTTAAGCAATTGCAAGCTGAAAAACGTCGGCATGGAAGTGTGTTTTTACGCTACTGGAACGAAGTGGCCACGCTATTTCTTTTCACGATTGTATTCGTAATCGTGATGAAAAATTTCCTGAACTGGATGTATCTCGGAGCAGGTTTGCTGGCGCTTTCAGGACTGATTGTATGGGGTGTAATTGCCTACAAAAAGCGAAGAACACGTCAATCCTGATTACTTTCCGTATTTATCCGAGAATCTTTTGTAAAGCTCCTTCTGATGATCATTCAGATCAACCGCCTTACCCTGTATCCAAGCCATGGTGACTTTGTTAGTCCGCATATCGAGAGCATCTCCTTCCGATACGAATAAGGTTGCCTCTTTACCTTGCGTTAATGATCCGATCCGATCGGAAACACCAAGTATACGAGCTGCATTAAGTGTAACAGACATTAGTGCAATTTCTTTATCAAGGCCATAGGTACATGCGGTTCCGGCAAGAAATGGAAGATTCCGGGTGCGGTGCGCTTCCTGATCACCTTCATTGCCAAGGCAAAACAAAACCCCTGCTTTATGCAGTAGTGCCGGCAACTTATACGGAAGATCAATATCGTCTTCGGGACGAGATGGGAGTTCATGCACGCGTTGCAGAATTACACTGACTTTATTCTCCTTGAGCATTTCTGCAACCATCCATGAATCATAACCACCAACGATTACAATTTTGGTGATTTTTAAATCGCGGCAGAAGAAAACGGCATCGGTAATTTCCTTTACAAACGAAGCATGGATATAAAGATTTTTTGTTCCGTTGAACAGACCACGCATGGCTTCGAATCGGACATCAATACGTTCGTGTTCCTTCACTTCTGCATAGGCTTTGGCTTCCCGGAAAAACTTTTTCATTTCATCAAGACGCTCCTGGTACCTGTCATTTGCCTTGGTCTCTCCAGGCTCTGCCCACCAACCTGTATTCTGAAAAAAGCGTGGCCAGTTCATATGCACTCCGTCTTCGTTTTGTAAGGCTGCGTCTTCCCAGTTCCATCCTTGTAAGTGCATAATTGAAGATGTTCCCGACAAAACCCCGCCACGAGGAACAATCTGACTTATAAGCACGCCATTGGAGCGGACAGTAGGAATTACTTTAGAATCGGTATTGTAGGCAACTACAGCTCGTACATTGGGGTTGTATGCACCTACCTCAGCAAAATCAGCAGTAGCCCGTACGGATTCAATCTCGATCAATCCAAGCGTAACATCCGTTGCAATGAATCCGGGATAAACATGTTTGCCTTCGATGTTGATGATAGTATCGTATTCGCTTTTATTAGGATTCGTAATTAATGCGTTCGCAACAAGAACAATTTTCCCGTCGCGGATACCAACAAGGGAATGCGTAATTACTTCACCAGTTCCCAGGTGTGCTGTACCGTTCATTAATAAAACGGATTTATATTCTTTTGCGTTCGCGTCAAACGCAAACAACAAGAAAACTAAAAAGGACAATATCTTTTTCATAATCGGCATTATTCTAATTCTTCATTGTACTCTTCGAGCGATTCGCAATGGTACAATCGGCGAGAAGGTCGTTGTGGTCGTTGTGTAGGTGCTCCACCTTGTTTGGCAGCAATCATTTTTCCGATAAGCCGGTTGCGTTCCTGCATGTTTCGTTCACGAAGTAATCTGTCGCGATCGATGTCGAAATAACATACACCTTCAATAAATGTGCGTTCTGCTTTCGCGTAAATGGAAAGCGGATGATCACTCCAGATCACAAGATCTGCGTCCTTGCCCACCTTGATACTTCCAATTCGGTGATCCAAATGCAACATTTTCGCAGGATTCAAGGTGACCATTTTCAATGCCTCTTCCTCGCTAACGTCGCCATATTTTACCGCCTTTGCAGCTTCCTGATTCAATCGGCGCGCCATCTCTGCATCGTCGGAATTAATTCCTGTTAACACGCCCACCCTGTGCAATAGTGCAGCATTGTAGGGTATGGCTTCAATTACCTCGTATTTGTATGCCCACCAGTCGGAGAAGGTAGATGCAGCAACTCCATGTGCAAGCATTTTGTCGGCGACCTTATAGCCTTCAAGAATATGTGTAAACGTATTCATTTTAAAACCCATTGAATCGGCAACTTTCATGAGCATGTTGATTTCACTTTGAACATAACTATGGCAGGAAATAAAGCGCTTACTACTGAGGATTTCTACCAACACCTCCATTTGAATATCACGTCGTGGAAGTTCGCCTCCAAATTTTCCTTTTACCTGTTCAACTTTCTTCCATTCCTTTTCATAAGCCTTTGCTTGCAGAAAGGCATCATAAAACACTTGCTCTACTCCCATTCGGGTTTGAGGATAACGTGTACTGAATTGTTCTCCCCAGTTCGATTGCTTTACATTTTCACCCAACGCAAACTTGATAAATCCGGGAGCGTCTTTGATCAACATTTCATCAGGAGTGTGTCCCCATTTTAGTTTAATAAGTGCCGATCGACCGCCAATTGGATTTGCGCTTCCATGTAATAGTTGTGCTGCAGTTACACCTCCACCTAATTGACGGTAAATATTAACATCGTCGGAATTCACCACATCCGAAATATTTACTTCGGCAGTTACAGCATGTGTTCCCTCGTTTACCCCGCCGCTGATTGCAATATGCGAATGCTCATCAACGATTCCTGCAGTGAGATGTTTTCCGGTGCCATCAATTACCCAAGTGCTTTTATCTACTACATCAAGAATCCTTCCGATCTTAAAAATTTTCCCATCACGAAGCAATACATCCGTGTTCTTTAAAACACCTTCTTTTTCGTTGGTCCAAACTGTAATGTTTTTGATGAGCACCTGGCCCTGTCGTGGCAATGAATCCCAACCATATGCCATTACCGGAAACCATACTTTGCCTTGGTTCAACGAATCTTTTGGAGCAACAGCGGGTTTGTTTTCTTCCTTGAATTTGTTTTTTCGAATAGCATTCCATTTGATCCTGTTTCCATTGGGAAGTTCTCCGTTTCCATCCCATACTCCGCCGTCCTGATGAACTACACCAGTTAAGCGAACAGCACCGTTATAATTTTTATCCTTTACGATAAAACTCACAGAAACATTCCGGTTTTTCAGTGTGACTTTCGCTTTTACCTGTGTCGTATCGATTTTTAAACTCGCCTGTAATTCCTGCAAACCACCCTTTACTGATAAGGAATAGATATTGTTTTCAATATTTACATCATAATCCCCCCGGATATCCAAAGGGTCTTCTGCCTGAATAACGAATAAATTTCCCTGTACCCAGTTTTGCTGAATGCTTGCCTTCTCAGAAAAGATCTGCTCTGAACAAATAATGAAATTTGCGACTTTCCCCTTTTCCAGTGTGCCAAGTTGTTTGTCAACACCAAGCAATTGTGCGGGATAAACGGTAAGGGCCTTTAATGCTTCTGCTTCCGGTAATCCGTAGCGAACCGCTTTACGAAGATTGGGTAAAAACTGTTTTCTTTCTTTTAGATCTGAAGACGTAAACACAAATCGAATCTGCGATTTATGCAACAATGATGGATTATAAGGAGCAAGTTCCCAATGCTTCATGTCCTCAAGTGAAACATTCATCGCATCGTAAGTGTCCTCTACATCATAAGGATCAGGAAAATTGAGCGGTACAATCAAAGTGCCTTTTGAAGCCTTGATTTCATTGAGTCGCTGATATTCTTTTCCGTTTGTTTTAAATAAATACTGTACACCAAACTGATCTCCGATCTTATCTGCACGCAAAACATTGTATTTATCATTGGCATCAAAAATTTGAGGAAGGTTATTCCAGCGGTTAATTGCTTGTAAAGACAAATTCGCCTCCTTCAATTGCTTTTGAGCGGCATACCACTTTGCATCATAATAAGTCTGGGTGAGAAGAGCAATGCTCCCCATTAATGAAGAAGGATAGGCTTGACTGCTGTTCCCTTTTCTAAATGAAAAATGTTGGGCTGCATCGGTAATTAATACACTTTCGTTCTCCCGTTTGTCTGATAACGTTGTTAAAACTGAAGTTCCGCGAGCAATGCCATCCTGCAAATGCGATAATACCGCTCCGAATCCTGCCGATCGATACTCTGCTGA
>JBKBUQ010000229.1:0-3927 GCA_046289975.1 Flavobacteriales bacterium
GAAATGAAGAGCGTATTCTGAATCCTTCATCTGATGTCGTTTTTGAAGAAGGCGATGAACTTTGGCTGGTTGGTGATGATAAGCGGATTAAGGTATTGATCAGGGAAAACGAGGGTGGATAAGTATTTAGTCCCGGGGTTTTTCACCACTAAGACACGAAGGGCACTAAGATACACTAATAGATTTGCTCCGGTTTTTTTACACCACCAAGACACTAAGGACACTTAGATACACTTAGAAAAAAAGCCTCACTATCGTGAGGCTTAAATTTCAATGGTGCCCGAAGTGAGACTCGAACTCACAAGGAAGTTACTCCAACGGCTTCTGAGACCGCAACGTTTACCAATTTCGCCATCCGGGCTCAATGGGGTGCAAAAATAGCTATTAAATCCAATTTAAACAATCAATTCTCGTTGGAAGGCTTGCTGCGGTAGAGGCGTTTGAGCAGAACCAGATTCAGTAATTCTACTGTTAGCGAAAAGCCCATTGCAAAATAGACATATCCGCGGTCGAACTCCTGACCGAATGCTTCTGCAACAAGTAGCATACCAATCATCAGAAGGAAAGATAATGCCAACATCACGATGGTTGGATTCTGATTGATGAATGTACCAACAGGACCGGAAAATACCATCATAAATATCATCGAAATAACCACAGCAGAAATCATCAGTGTTACGTTTTCTGTTAATCCCACTGCGGTGAGAATGGAGTCGATGGAAAAAATAATATCAATCAGAACGATTTGTGTAATCATGTTGAGGACTACATTTTTTGCACTTGTCTTTTTTTCCTCTTTATGATGTTCAACCATTCCTGCACTTTTCAGTTTATGGTGAATCTCCAGGGTGCTTTTTGCAATTAAAAACATGCCACCACCCAAAAGAATCATATCTCGCCAGGAGAATTCATGGCTACCCATACTGAATATTGGAGCTTTCAATCCCACAATAAATGAAATTCCCAACAGCATCACTACTCTGAAACCAAGCGCAAGTCCGAGACCAAGGAGTCGGATAAACCGCTGTTTCTCTTTCGGAGCTTTATCTACAATAATTGAAATGAAAACCAGGTTATCAATACCCAGTACAATTTCCAGCACTGCAAGAGTGAGAAATGCAATTACACCATCAACTGAAAAAAGGAAATCGAAACCTTCCATGGAAATGTTTAATGAGCGCCAAAAGTACGGAATGAACCATTATGAAAGTACATTTGTGTATGGACTTCATCGATCGTCTTCAACGCCAACTTACGGAACAGCTTCCCGGTGAGGAAGCTCACCTGAAAATGGCGCCCTACCGAAGATCGGTAAAGGTAGAATTGGATAGCGCAGGCATGAAACCCCGTTTAAGCGCGGTAATGGCCCTAATTTACCTTAAAGAGAATCAATGGCACCTGGTACTAACAAAGCGAAACGAATACGAGGGTACACACAGTGCACAAGTCAGTTTTCCAGGTGGCAGAAAAGAGGAAGGTGATGCAAGTCTGATCCACACCTCCATTCGTGAAACCAAGGAAGAGATTGGGGTTTGGGTACCCGATACCCAGATTATCGGTTCGCTGACGGAAGTTTATATACCACCATCCAATTTTCTGGTAAACCCTGTATTAAGCTGGCTTCCCGAACAACCAGCATTTAATCCTGATCCTCGTGAGGTAAATTACATTATTGAATTTCCTGTTGATGAATTAACAAGGGATGATTTGATCAAGGAAACTAAAATCAAGCTTTCCACCGGACTTAGGCTGACTGTTCCCTACTTCGACATCAAAGGAGAAATTGTTTGGGGCGCAACAGCTGTAATCCTGAGCGAATTCAGAGAGATTCTGATGCGAGTAAAATAAAAAGATCCCGCTATTAACGGGATCTTTGTTGAATTCTTTTCCAAATCATTATTCCATTTTGAATACCCATGCATCGGGTTTTTCTGAACGTAACACTTCCATAATCTGCAATGCAGTTTCTTCATCGGTAGAATAAAACACATTTACATAATAGAACCCACGTACTTTATTAAACAAAATAGTTGGATTATACCCAGGTTTTGTTGAATAATCCTTCTTCGATTTCTGAGCATTCTCCTTCACTTTAAAGCTTCCCATAATCACATAATATCCTGGAGTTAAGAGGGTACCATCCTCGTTCTGATAATCGGCCGCCTTTTCAGCACGGATGTTTTTATTGATCTCTTCAATTGGAGGATGATTTTTTCCGGATGACCCGTTATTTTCTTGTTCCTGCTGTTTCTTCAACTTTTCCATTTCCTCTTTCAGGTATTGGATATCGGTTGAATGTTCCTGGTCCTTTTTCTTGAGTTCGCGCAACAGACTATCGTTCTCCATTTGAGCACGATCAAGATTCTCATTCATACGCTTGATCTGTTCGTCATCACCTCCTCGGCCTCCACCTGAAAAGCGGTATCCCAATAGAATTTCATGTCCACCACCGGCAACTGCACCAATTGGAGAAATTACGTATTCGTAGGTATAACCGGCAACCAAATTCTTATTCACCTTCGCTCCTATATTCATACCAACGGCATAACCGTGACGGTACGACAAACCTGCACGAACCATGTCTTTCCAATCGAAATTCGCATTGAAATCAAATTGAAAAGGAGAACCCTTTGCATAGCGTGTCATAATGTTAGGTATAAAACGAATTTGCTGTGTTTCGCTGATCATAAGTGAATATGAAACACTTCCAACGAAATGACGTTTGTTGACAGTGTAGACACTTGTTGCGCCTTCGTTGTATTTCACTTTATTTCCCAATAGTTGCGGGATAGAAAAACCTACCTGAAGATCTTTGAAAAAATAACCGACACCAAAATTGGCATCCATGGTAATCTTTCTACGGTTTTCGTTGTAAAGCAATGGATCATTTACATCGCGTGCAGAAACACGTGCAAAATCAATCTTGTTATCGATAACTCCACCCGACAAACCAAATGTGAGGTGATGGTCTTCGTTCACTTTCCAACGGTAAGAATAGGAGGTGTAAAGACCAGTGCGATTAAAAATATCCGTTTGATCGTTGAACAACGACATTCCCAATCCAATCTGATTGGATTTAACGGGACCATCAACAGTCAAGGCATAAGTAACGGGAGAGCCCGGCATGTCTTTCCACTGCGAACGGTGAATCAGGTAAGCCTGCCCCATATCTTCCGTACCTGTAAATGCAGGATTGTATAGGAATTTGTTATAATAATACTGACTAAACAAGGGCAATTGCTGCGCCTTTGCATTTACCGCAACCATTGCGGCCAATACTGAAATATAGAGTAACTTTTTCATGACTGCCGTGATTTTAGTTGCTTGATGAACGTATAATGTTTACTGCGCCTTTCACAACAATATCGCTGTCGTTGAATTTGATCACATAATAGTAGGTACCATCCGGCAGAGGATCGCTGCCAAATGTTCCGCCCCAATCGTTCATGTAAGCGTCTGTTTCAAAAACTTTCTGACCATTACGGTTAAATACAGTAATAGTATTGTTTGGATAACTTTCGATATTTTCTACGATCCAGGTATCATTGAACCCATCCGCATTTGGTGTAATGATGTTGCGAACAGTTACCAGGAAGTCGTTATTGACTACTACCGTTACCGAATCACTATCAGTACATCCGTCAATACTTGTCACCGTTAAGATATAGGTAGTGGTAGTAGTAGGAGCAGCCATTGGTGTTGGGAAGCTGGGGTTATCCAGTCCAAGCGAAGGCGACCACAAATAAGTGACTCCGCCTGATCCGTTCAGCATTACACCATACCCAAGACTAACTGTTGTATCGAGTCCTGCATTGGCAACCGGTAAAGGAAATGCAGTTACCATTTCTGAATCCGTATTCACACATCCATTGGTGATGTCCGTAACTGTAACAATGTAATTATATGTTGTATCTGCTGTAATCTGAA
>JBKBUQ010000230.1:0-3827 GCA_046289975.1 Flavobacteriales bacterium
CATGATCCGCAGGTTTTGATTTTAGATGAACCAACAACCGGACTTGATCCCAATCAGCTGGAGGATATCCGCAAACTGATTGTTGAAATCGGTAAAACCAAATCGGTGATGCTTTCCACCCACATCATGCAGGAAGTTGAAGCCATCTGTACCAGAGTTGTAATCATCGATAAGGGAAAAATTGTAGCTGATAATTCTACCCGAAACCTGCAACAGGATTCTACGCAGCGACAAGTTGTGTTTGTTGAGTTTGATAAAGCTGTTTCGCGGAGTCAGGTCTCATCAATTCCGGGTGTTTCCAATGCGAAAAACGTGGAGGGTAATAATTGGATCATCGAATCGAAACAAGAGCAGGATATTCGTCCTGTAATTTCCCGTTTTGCACTTGATAACGGATTACTTGTTCTCACCATACGCAAGGAAGAGGTAACACTGGAAGATGCATTCAAACGATTAACAGGAAAAAGAAACACCTGATATTTTGTTGTCCTCTTAGATTTATTTTTTCGGACTTAACCAATATAGTTCGAAATCCTTCAATACAATCATCTCCTGATCTCTGTTCCAGATGTAGGCCGAATAGGTATCTCCTTTCTCTGCGGTATTGTATATGCTTAAGGATATACTCCGATCAAGAAATTTACCGCTTTCCTCGCTGATGTATTCCCGAAGTGGGATAGGGAAATAATACTTCACTTCCTTTTTACTGTTCATCAATTGGATAATCAATACGAAGTTTTTTCCTGCCTCACTATTCGGGAATTCAATTTTAAATTTCACCTGTACCCAAAGCTTAGCGGCATTCACCCATTGATCATTGAGTTCAACATCTTTTCCCAATGGAAATTCTTCCTTTGCCCGTTCACGGTAATCGTTGGATTCATTTTCAAAACATGCTTTCCATACTGCCAGGGTGTCCAATCCTTTAGGTGCATAAGGAGGAAGATCAAAGCTGCCTCCCAATGCATGATGATAGCGTTCACCGGTTTTCAAAAACACAGAAAGGAATTTCTTGGCATTCATTCCGTTGGGGTGAATGATGCCGTGATGAAACTGGTAGGAAAACAATAGATTGAATGCAATGGAAATGATGGAAAAAACTAATGCAAATCCCACCCGAATGCGATGAAATCCGTTGCGAAATAATAATATGAGTCCTGCAAGAATGAACACGCCGGTAAAATCGATCATCGGACGCATGGCGAAGAGGTCGGCATAAAACCAATTGTACCAGGATGAAAAAATATAAGCAGTGATCAATAAGAAGAATGCCGCTACCCACATTTTGTAGCGATGTTCTTTCCATCCTAAGAGCAATGCAGGTATGAACAAAAAGTATAGCGGTGCGTAAATGAAAAACCCCTTTCGGAATCCGAATAGAAATTCAATGATGTGCGGTTGGGTGAAATAAAATCCTTCGCCCTCGTACGACCACATCAGCCAGTTTCCGGATTGCATTTTCCATAAAATTATTTGAAAGCTAACCGGGAATAGAAGCGCAATAATTTCCAATCCTTTGGGTTTGTACTTTTTTACGAATGCAATGAATTCTGAAAAGGAAGAAAACAAAAAGGGAAGAAATACAAGAATCAAAACATGCGTCGGCCGGGTAACCATGGCAATACCCAGAAAAAGAAAAAATCCGGTTCGCGCGTGTGCCTGGTTCCCGTTTTTCCATTTTACAACTAACCAAATGATCAGGTTGATCAGAAAAAAGGAATATACATGCGATAGAGAAGGATAGTGCAGTACATAATACGACAACGGTGTTCCAAACGCAAAAACACAAAGGGTGAAAATTTCCTGATAAGGTTTAAGGGTGATGAATTGCCGAAGTGTTTTTAGTAGTAAAGCAATACCGGCAAGGAAATAAAAGAGTGCCGCTAAACTTACCGAGGCTTGAAAAAATGCGCTGTATCCGTCGATGGGATAACCAAAAAGCCAGGAACAAGCCGTGGCAAGAAAAAAGAAAGGTAGGATCAGAAGAGAAGTGCCGAATGGATATTTGTTGACGTAATTTCCGTTTTCGGTTTTGATATGAAAATCCGGATCAGGTTTTTCAGGTTGCAGATTGCCATTGATGAATATTGCAGGCAGATAGTAATAATATCCTTCTCCATCGCTGCTGATCACACCACTCATTCGGTCGGTGGAATGAAACCATCGCAAATTCCAAATGCAGAAAAAGAAGATCAGTCCGACAAAGAGAATAGTCAGATTAACAGGTCGGATAAATCGATGGATCAGCTTTTCCATTGGGAAAACGCGTTTTCGAGATCGCGAATCAGTACATCGGCATCTTCTAATCCGAAATAAAAGCGAATCATATTCCAGGGAAGATGATGGCTTTCATTTTCATTGTGGTAAAAGGTGCATACCGGTAATTGCAGCGATTCATATCCGCCCCAGGAGACAGCCATACGGAAATATTCAAGTGCATTACAGAATTTTTCCATCTGCCCGATTGAGGATGCCTTTAAACATACACTCAGCAATCCTCCTGAAAAATGCATTTGAGATTTCGCAAGATTGTATTGTTTGTTATCGGGATCGTGTGGAAAATAGATCTTCTCAACTTCATTTCGGGTTTTTATCCACTGAAAAATAGTATGTGCAGTGGAAGAACTTCGTTCAATACGTAATTGCAACGTACGCATTCCTCGCAAAATCAACCATGCTTCCATCGGAGAACAAATAGCACCCAGGGTCATGAATTCGCTGCCTAAAATCGATTGGATGTTTTCTTTGCTTGCGCAGATCACTCCTGCAACGGTATCACTGTGTCCGTTCAGGTATTTGGTGGCCGAATGCACTACAATATCAATTCCCAATGCTGCCGGTGATTGTCCGAGCGGACTGGCATAACTGTTGTCGCAAATGGTAATGATTCCTTTTTCTTTTGCAAAGGCAGCTATCGTTTTCAGGTCTTGTAACTCAAACGTGATCGAATTTGGACTTTCCAAATAGATCACCTTGGTCTCCGGTTGTACCTGACTCAAAAAATGCGCCGTATCACAGGCGTCGGTAAACGTATGACCCACACCAAATCGGGCGAGATGTTTTGTAAGAAGAGTGTTGGTCCATGAATAAGGATGCTGCACACACAGCACATGATCTCCCTGTTTAACTTTATTGATTACCGCTGCCGCAATTGCAGCTGCTCCGCTGGAGAGAACAAGGGCGTCTTCTGTTCCTTCGAGCGCTGCCAGTTTTTGACGCAGGAGTGAAGTAGTTGGATTTACACCCCTTGTATAAAGTGGTTTTTCTTTTTCCTGGTGAAAAGCATTTCGAAAAGACGAAACATCCGGAAAGCAGAAATTGCTGGTTTGGTAGATAGGTGGAGCAACAGCATTGTTCCATTCATCGTGGTGTTCTCCGAGACGGAAGAGTATTTCGGAAATGTTCTTATCCATATGCAAAAAAAAAGGGGAGACCAATAGCCTCCCCAATTTAGGAATTTATATCATGCTTATTTCAGCTTGAATTCAGCTTTTACTTTGCTTACGAAATCCAGTTTCTCCCAAGGGAAAAGCTCAACTGTTACTTTTTTCTCGTTGTCCTTGCCTTTGTTGAACACTTTGGTCACCTTTTTAGGTTCGCGACCCATGTGTCCGTACGCTGCAGTTTCTAGATAAATCGGAGTACGAAGTGCAAAACGTGTTTCGATAGCATAAGGACGCATATCGAAAATTTTCTGAAGCTTCTTCGCAATTTCACCGTCGGTCATATTCACTTTCGAAGTTCCGTAAGTATTAACATACAAACCAACAGGCTCAGCGACACCAATAGCATAAGCAACCTGAACGAGTGCTTCATCGCACAATCCT
>JBKBUQ010000231.1:0-3821 GCA_046289975.1 Flavobacteriales bacterium
GGAAAGATCGATAACTACCGCACCTTTTGGGATAGTAATTCCTGTCCCGACGTCTTCAATTCGTCCTTTTCGTATTATGAGTGAAGCGTTTTCCAGTTTTATATCGGCCGAGACATAGATCGTGGCATTGATAAAACAATAAAACCCTTCGGCAGTAACTCGTGGACCGTTAACCGGATAGGTGTCCTGACCTGAAACGGCGAAAGCTAAAAGAAATAAGGTGGCGGTAAAAAGTCTTTTCATGAAAAAAGTAGTCTGGAACAAAAATAACATTCAATCAAAACAAAAGGTTGACTCTGGTACAAACGGAATCAATGCAGGAAGAGTGGGTCAGGACTTGCTTGTCCGTGATTTAAGATAACCATTGAGCACAACTGTGAGCAAAATGATGCCTGAACCAATATAAAAACCAGCGCTCATGGTCTCCTTTTCAGGCCAGATTAAAATAGCGAGCAGAATGGTGTAAATAGGCTCCATGTTTACCGAAATACTTACGGTATAGGGCGATAATTGCTTCATTACCCATACTGAGATCACAAATGGCAGCGCGGTGCAGGCTATTCCCAACAGCAGCAGGTACCAGGTATCTGAAGTGTTTAACGCTAGGGAATCCGTGGTTAATGCGCCGATAAAGAAATTATACACTGTCAATCCAAGAAACCCACCAGTCATTTCGTAAAAGGAAATTACTGTTGAATCCATCCGTTTTACGAAACCAGCATTAATTACGGTGAATAATGCCGCAAAAAATGCAGAGATCAATCCCCAGACAAATCCTTCCCATTTGTCCGTTTCCACACCCATCAAAACAGAAACACCAAGAATGACTCCTATTCCGAGGATGAATTCGTACCAAACCATTTTTGTTTTAAAAAAAAGTGGCTGCAAAAAAGCAGTAAAAAAACTTGCAACTGCCATACAGGAAACCGCCACTGATACGTTTGAAATTTTAATTGCACCGTAAAAAAAGATCCAGTGAAGGCAAATGATCAGTCCAGTTCCTAATACCATTAACAGGTTTCTCTTGCTGAGCCGAAAGCCCCGTCGCGACACACCCATAAAAATTGCCAAAGCAAGCATGGCAATAAGCATTCTCCACCAGACAAGTACATTTTCCCGAACGCTGATTAATTTTCCGAGTATTCCTGTAAAGCCCCAAACAAAGACCACGACATGCAATATTACCTGTAGCTTTAAAGGGGAATGAATTGGTTTTGTATCGCTCATAAACAGAAAAAGGGCCATCAAAAATAGCTCTTTAACTGTAATCGTGAATTTTATTTATGAAAGAACCGCGGAATCCTATTTTACTGCATTAAGCTTTTGCTTGGCTACTTCCGTGTTTTTTTTCTGTTCATCAATTTCCGACTTCTTTTTCTTTTGTTCTTCTTCGTTTTTCTTGATTTTGTCTTCTGCCTCGGCTATTTTCTTTTTATAATCTTCAATATCCTTTTTCAAATCCTTATTGTCCTTTTCCAAATCCTTCTGTTGATCCTCAAGTTTTGAGAGTTTCTTTTCTTCAGCAGCAGCGCTATCAGCAAGATGATCTTTTGTCAGTTTTACGGCAAATTCGTAAAGGATATCCCGAAACACTTTGTATTGATCACTGTGTTTTGAGGAAGACATAAAGGCTCCGCCAAGATCAACAGCAACAATCAGTTTTATTCCTTCTCCCTTAACGACTTCAGCCCTGGCGTACATATCAAATGTATTCGGGCCCATTGCTTTTGTTTTGGCGTCGTCGCCAAACATATCTTCTTTGGTGGAAACCTTTGCTCCAAGATCTTTCATTTTACTTTTCCATGCCTTTTCAACGGCATCCTTATCATCAATATAGATCATTACGGTTAAGGCATTATTGCTGCCACCACCGATCTTTTCGTTGGACTCGCGAACCTCAACTTTTTTTTGTGCATTCAGCCCGCTTACACAGAGTGCAAATGCCAATAGGAAGGAAAACTGTTTCATATTTAGCTTGTTTGCTTAAATGTACACAAATCCTGTTCCAAAAGCGAAAGAAAAACGAAATCACTGAATTTCAGCCGTAAGGGCTCGAACTGTCCTCCTTTTGCTATTTTTGTAAAAAACCACATTATGAAGGATCTTCTTATTTCCACACATTCCGGTCTACGTTGGCTGGTGTTGCTATTTATGGTCTATGCTGTTTTCAATGCGTTCAGCAAATGGCGATTTGGAAAAGCTTATTCAGGCACCGATAAATTGGTGAATCTTTTGACGATGATCCTTTTCCACACCCAATTTCTGGTTGGATTGTTATTGTATTTCTTCAGTGATAAAGTTCAATTTAACGGAAACACCATGTCCAATTCAATGCTTCGCTTTTTTACGATGGAACATTTCCTGATGATGACAGCGGTATTTGTTTTGTTAACAATGGGACGCAAACGTGCAGAAGCATCAGAAACGGACAAGGCGAAACATCGCAAATACATGATGTGGTACGGCATCTGTTTGGTAATCGTACTTGCGGCAATTCCCTGGCCTTTCAGAACAGAACTTGCAGGAGCATGGTTTCGTTAAAATACAGCATTCTGGTAGCAGGGATTTCGCTTCTGATTTCCTGTACCGGAGAGAATGAATCTGCATCAGCTACTCCAAATGGTAAATTACTGTTCGAAAAAAACTGTGCGATTTGTCATGGTAAAGACGGTAAGCTTGGTCAAGGTGGTGCAAAGGATCTCTCTATTACTACTCTTTCAAAAGACGACATGGTTCGAATTGTTGAGTACGGAAAACCCGGAATGACTCCTTTTAAGGGTTTGTTGAATGATGGTGAGATTCGAGCTGTGGTAGAATATATTGAAGAGTTGAAAGAAAAATGATCGAAGCAAAGATCGAATCGCGTGTTGACGAAACGACCATTCTTGTTGGAGTGATCACACCCCGACAGGATGAACTTCAGGTAAAGGAATATCTTGATGAATTGACTTTTCTTGCTGAAACAGCCGGAGCCAAAGTCATAAAAACTTTTACCCAAAAACTTCAGGTTCCTGTACCTGGTACTTATATCGGAAAAGGGAAACTGGAAGAAATAACGCTATATGTTGAAGAAAACGACGTAAAACTTGTTGTGTTCGATGATGAATTAACGCCCAGTCAGCAAAAAAACATTCAGGATGCTGTAAAAGTTCCTGTACTCGACAGAACGAATCTCATTCTGGATATTTTTGCGGGAAGAGCACGAACTGCACATGCGAAAACACAAGTTGAATTAGCCCAATACCAATATCTATTACCAAGATTAACCCGAATGTGGACCCACCTCGAACGACAAAAAGGTGGTATTGGTATGCGTGGTCCGGGTGAATCGCAAATTGAAACCGACCGCAGGATTATTCAGGATAAGATAGCCAAGCTCAAACTTCAGCTCAAAGAGATAGACCGGCAAATGTCTACCCAGCGCAGCAACAGAGGTCAACTCGTTCGCGTTGCTCTGGTTGGTTATACCAATGTGGGAAAATCCACGCTGATGAATATCTTGAGTAAGTCGGATGTTTTTGCAGAGAATAAACTATTTGCAACGCTAGACACTACAGTGAGAAAGGTTGTACTTGATAATTTACCCTTTCTCTTAACCGACACAGTTGGTTTTATCCGCAAGCTTCCAACACAGCTTATTGAATCATTCAAAAGCACTCTGGATGAAGTAAGGGAGTCGGATCTACTTGTGCACGTTTTGGATATTTCTCATCCAAATTTTGAAGATCATTTTGCGGTAGTCAATCAAACGCTGAAAGAAATTGGCGCACTGGATAAACCAACAATTGTTGTGTTCAACAAAATCGATGCCTACCGCCATG
>JBKBUQ010000232.1:0-3810 GCA_046289975.1 Flavobacteriales bacterium
CTGCAACAATCTTTAACTCCGGCAACTGTAGTTTTTGCAGCAAACAATCAAACAGTTAGCGAAAATGCGGGTACTGTCAACATAAATTTGACAGTTTCAAATTCCAACGCTGAACCCATTTTTGTAGAGTTGTATGTTAAACCTATTTCAAATGCTTCTGCTGCCGATTATTCAGTTAGCAGCTATTGGTTGGCCATTCCCGCCGCAACAAATGGTACACATTCATTCCCGATAACAATAACTAATGATACTGATCTAGAATCGGATGAATATTTACTGTTCACATTTTCAGGTTTGGTTAACACAATTGCAGGTTCAAATAATCACCATACATTTTACATAAAGGATGATGATAATCCTGCTCCGGTTCAAAACAATGAACTTGTATTAACTTTTCTGAACTCATTCAGTAACGGAGGAACAGGAAACTCGGCAGAGATTGTTGCTCATGATCCAAGTACACAAAGGTTGTACATTGCAAATTCCATAGGTAAAAAACTTGATATCGTTAATTTTTCCAATCCTGCTGCACCTGTTTTAATTTCTACTATTGATATTTCTATCTATGGCAACATCAATTCTGTTGATGTTTATAATGGAATTGTAGCTTGTTCAATAGAGGATGGATTAAATCCGCAAGCCCCAGGGAAAGTGGTTTTCTTTGATGGATCAGGAAATTTTCTCAATAGTGTTATTGTAGGAGCAATGCCTGATATGGTTAAGTTTAATCATGCGGGTACAAGAGTGTTAACTGCTAACGAAGGCGAACCAACCAGTGTTGATTTGCATCCATCAGCTCTCCCATCATATACGGAAGATCCAGATGGAACAATAAGCATTATTGATGTAAGTGGGGGAATTCCATCCATTTCACAAGCAAATGTAACAACGATTGATTTTACTGCATTTAATGGACAGGAAGCAATTCTTCGTTCACAGGGAATTCGTATTTTTGGTGTGTTTGGAGGAGCATCGTCAGCATCACAGGACCTCGAACCTGAATATATTTCGATATCGGAGGATGATCAGTTTGCATGGATTACGTTGCAGGAGAATAATGCAATTGCAAAAATCAATCTTTCTAACAACACTTTAGTTTCTCTTGAGCCGTTAGGATTTAAAGACCATTCTTTAACTGGAAACGCAATGGATGTAAGTGACCAGACTGCAGGTATTAACCTTTCCAATTTTCCTGTTAAAGGAATGTATATGCCAGATGCAATTGCCAATTTTACTGTTGCGGGAATCACTTATGTAGTAACTGCAAATGAAGGAGATGCGCGTGAGTACACTGGAGCATTGGTTGAATCAGTAAGAATGAGTACACTTAATCTTGATCCAACAGCTTTTCCTAATGGAGCAGATCTGAAAAGAAACCAACTTGCAGGGCGCCTAAATGTTTCTAATAAAATGGGTGATACCGATAACGATGGAGATTTCGATGAGATTTATGCTTTTGGTTCACGATCCTTTACAATTTGGGATGGAACAACAGGCGCGTTAATTTATGATAGTGGTGATCGGCTTGAACGCACAATAGCTCAACACCCTGTTTATTCTACAATGTTTAATGTATCGAACGCAAACAACACATTAAAGAACCGTTCTGATGATAAAGGACCGGAACCTGAAGGGGTTGCAACTGCAACTATCAATGGTATTCCCTATTTGTTTGTTTCTCTTGAGCGGATTGGTGGAGTAATGGCTTATAATGTGAGCAATCCTTCATCTCCACAATATGTTGGTTACTGGAACAATAGAAATTTATCAGGCTTGGGGCCTGATCTTGGTGCTGAAGGAATAATATTTATTCCTGCAACCCAATCTCCAAACGGTAATGGAATCTTGATTCTTGCCAATGAAGTTTCTTCAACGCTATCTATTTTTCAGGTTCAAACATGTGTTCAAACACTGCCGCTTACTATTAACACAACCGGAAATACCATTTGCGCCAATGATGATGTTACGCTGAGTGTATCTAATCCTATCGGTGCAACCTTTCAGTGGATCAAAGATGGGAATAACCTTTCCGGCGAAACTGGATCAAATCTTACTGTAAATACTGCAGGTGCTTATCAGGTTCAGGTTACATCTGTTGCTTATGGATGTTCTGCAAGTTCATCTGCTCAAACAGTAGTAGTGAATGCACTTCCAACTGTTGGTATCAACGCTTCTTCTACTTCAGTTTGTATCGGGTCTGCATTAACATTAAGTGGAACGGGTGCACAATTTTATTCATGGGATAACAGTGTGGCGGACGGTGTCGCGTTTACTCCTTCTTCTACTTTAACATACACCGTTGTTGGTACTGACATTAATAACTGTCAGAATTCATCTATTATTACTATTCCTGTAAATTCACTTCCCATTGTTGGAGGATCGGTTGCCCCAAATCCTGTTTGTATTGGATCTCAAGCTACATTCACCGGTAACGGTGCTACAAGTTATGCATGGGATAATGGAGTTATCAATGGTGTTCCTTTCGTTGTGAACTCAGACCAATCGTTTACAGTAATAGGAACAGATGCCAACGGTTGTTCGAACACTGCAACTATAACAGTTAGTACACTTCCTCTTCCAGTTGTTAATGCCAATGTTACAGATAATTCAATTTGTGCGGGAGAATCAGTTACTTTCACAGGTAGCGGTGCCGTTTCTTATGTCTGGTCGAATGGTGTAACCAACGGACTGCCGTTTTCTCCATCATCAACTCAAATGTATACCGTTTCAGGTACAGGATCGAATGGTTGTGTTGGAACGGCGCAAATTACTGTTACTGTTAATCCGATTCCGACTGTTCCCGTTATCACAATGAATTTAGATACCTTGTTTTCTTCAACTGCGGATAACTACCAATGGTTTTTTAATGGCAGCTTACTTGCCGGTCAAACCAGTCAGTACCTTGTGGTTTCTACCAACGGAAATTACTACGTTGTAATTACCTCCGATGAAGGTTGCATCAATCAGTCGACTATTTTCAATTACAACTTTGTAGGTGTACAGGAATCAGGAGGAATGAACAAAATGGAGATCTTCCCAAACCCATTCAGTCATCAAACTACGCTTCGTTTACATTCGGGTTTGCACGGTCAGGTGAGGATTCGCATTACAGATGCAATCGGTCGTACCATCTCCAATCGACAGGTAGAAATTCACGCCGGATTGAATGATATCCTCCTTTCCGGAGAACAATTTGAGTCGGGTAGTGGGGTTTATTTTATTTCAATTGAAACTGGCTCTCAGACAAAAACATTACGATTGATAAAAGTCAATTGAGAATTCACCTTAATTGTTGAAGAAAAGCGGTCAAGAGAGTGACCGCTTTTTTTTGTAAAAATCATTTAAAGTGAAAAATAAGTTGATAAAAATGTTTTTTGGTTTTTCTACTGGTGAATTATTGCGCCAAAACCCTTATTTGAAATTTTAATGAGCCACTGCATTTCTTTTAAATGCTAAATGAAGGAACGATTTTTTTAATGAAATAGTTTGCAAAGCAGGAGATGGAAATATAAAAGTGTAATTTCTGAATTACCTGAGAGCGATTTTTAGGAATCTATAAACCAAATAAAATAAAAGAATTACGCAAATTGGGTGTTTATGGCAATTATTTGCGTGCTTAAAACGTTATTTAGAATTCGAACTTTCTCAATTATTATCTCTCCCAATCCCCCAAATTACAAACAAGGGGCGCAAACACAATGTAGTCCATCTGTGTTTACGACTTAAATCAGGGAGTTCTAATAAATTATTTCACATATCTGAAATCCTTACCCGGATAATAAGCACCTGGACCAAGCATTTCTTCGATAC
>JBKBUQ010000233.1:0-3687 GCA_046289975.1 Flavobacteriales bacterium
CTTATCAATGTATGGTTTGATTTCGGCAATATCCTTTTCCTTTTTGCTACCGAAAATTTTCTTAAGTAATCCGAGCATGATGCGTTTTAATTGGTAAGTGGTAAGTCGACAAAAGTAAGCAATATTTACGCATCCGGCCCCTTCAGAACACATATGGGCAGAACTGAGCCTCAGGTGTTTGAAGTGGAAAGCTTCGTAAGCACCCCAACACACCCAAAAACCGGACCTGAGGTAATTCTTCAGACAGATCAGCAGAAAGGCTGACAGAAAGGCGTTTTCCTGCATTATTTTAGGCCTGAAGCCTGTAGATTATGCCATTTAGGAAGCAAGGAAAAAACCGTCCTTCAACCAATGCGCATTTTTAGCACCTTTGCAAGGTGATTGTTTATCCCAACGCAAAAATAAATCTCGGACTTAATATCCTTCGCAAAAGAAACGATGGGTACCATGATATCGACAGTGTTTTTTACCCAGTTAGCTGGAGAGATATTTTGGAAGCGATCCCCAATGAAACCGGTTTATTTTCCATTGAGTTTTCCGGTTTACCCATACCGGGAGATCCAAAAGACAATCTCATTTACAAAGCATGGAAATTATTAAATGAAAAGCACGGTATTCCCGGAGTGAATGTGCACTTACACAAAGTAATCCCTATGGGAGCCGGAATAGGTGGTGGAAGTGCTGATGGTGCTTTTATGTTGAAACTGTTGAATTTACTTTTCGCACTGAATCTTTCAGAACGGGAGCTGAGAGATATGGCATCGAACCTGGGAAGTGATTGTCCGTTTTTCATACCGAATTCTCCTGCTTTCGTAACCGGTAAAGGAGAAAAAATGGAACAACTTCTATTCAATCTGGACAACTATCGACTGGTATTGATCAATCCAGGATTGCACTTTGGTACTGCTGAAGCTTATAGTGGAATTGTGCCCAATGAATCCGGGATAAGCACGAAGGAAATTGTCGAAAAATATCCGGTAGCTGAGTGGAAAAACTATCTGAAAAATGATTTTGAAATTCCGGCTTTTAAAAAATATCCTGAACTCCACCGTTTAAAGGACACACTCTATGCGAATGGAGCGCTCTATGCATCCATGACCGGATCAGGAAGTACGCTTTATGCATTGTTCAAATCCATTCCTAAAAATTTCGAAAACAGTATCTGTAAAGAAGGGTATACAATTAAAATCTGCTGAGTGACTGCTTATTTCTGAGCAAATCTGTAAAGCGGAATGGTTAGCAAAAGAAACATGAAATTCGGAATCCAAACTGCTATGGATGCATCCAAACCTGCGTTGGTTGCTGCAACAGAGGTTAATCGCATTGAGAAAATATAGGTAACTGCCAGCACCAGTCCAATCGCAATATTCAATCCTATTCCACCTCTCGATTTTCGTCCCGCCACACAAACACCAATGAGTGTGAGAATATATGCAGCTGCAGGATAGGATGTCCGCTGGTGTAGTTCGATCTGACTCAGCTGAACTTTTGTACTTCCCCTTCGCTTTTCCGTTTCGATGAAACGCAATAATTCGGGAGTAGTCATTGAACTTGAAAATTCATTTCTGTATCCAAGATCAGAAGGCGCGAAATTGAATGTCGTATCGCGTTTATCGCCTCTAACAATTGAATCTTTGTATTCAGAAACATAACGAATATGGTAAAATTGCAGGGACCATTTCGTATTAAGGGTATCATAATAAGCTCGCTGGGCTGTCAGCACACTTTTGAGTGATCCTTCTTCCCATTTTTCCATACAAAAAGCGTCGAGATAACCGTAATGGTTGTTATCAAAATAAACGATAACACCCGGCTCTACTTCGAGATGGACATTATTGAGTAAAACGGAGTGTCGTGCGATGCTTTCTTCAAAATCAAGTCGGATTTTATTGGCCCGCGGCAAGACCAGGTGATTCAGAAAAATGGACAAAACAACAAGCACAGTTGCAGCAAGAAAAAAGGGACGCAGCATACGGTTAAAGCTCATTCCACTGCACAACACTGCAATCAATTCATTGTTCTTTGCCATTTTGGAAGTAAAAAAAATGACAGAAATAAAAATGATGAGCGAACTGAAAAGATTGGAATAATGAAAAACGAAATTGATGTAATATTTTGTGAGAAGATCCCAGAATGAAACTTTGAATTCAATAAAATCATCAACTTTTTCTGCGAAATCAAATACGATCGCAATCGCCATCAAAATTGCCAGTATGAAGAAGAATGTCCCTAGGAATTTCCCCATGATATACCTGTCAATTCGGGTAATCATCAGAGTCGGTTTTTAAGTTTAGGCACCATATAATTTTTCCAGGAAACAAAATCGCCTTCCAGAATATGCTTTCGCGCTTCGGTAACCAGCCAGATATAAAAACCAAGATTGTGTATGGACGCAATTTGTGCGGCCAGCATTTCACCTGCCACAGTAAGATGACGCAAATACGCTTTACTGTAGGACTGATCCACCCATGTAGTTCCGTTTAGATCGAGAACGGAGAGATCATCTTTCCACCTTTCATTGCGAATATTTATTATTCCTTCAGAGGTAAACAACATTCCGTTTCGCGCATTGCGCGTAGGCATAACACAATCGAACATATCAACACCCAGAGCAATATTTTCAAGAATATTTACCGGCGTGCCTACGCCCATAAGGTAACGCGGTTTATCGGTGGGTAGTATGTTACAGACAATCTCGGTATGGCGATACATTTCTTCTTCGGGTTCACCCACCGACAATCCTCCAATGGCATTTCCCGGTCGGTTAAAGGATGCGATAGTTTCTGCCGACTTTTTTCGCAGATCATCGTAAGTACTCCCCTGCACAATAGGAAACAAGGTTTGTTCATAGCCGTACAATGGCTCCGTGGTATCAAAGCGGTCGACACAACGTTTTAGCCAGCGGTGTGTCATCTCCATGCTGCGTGTTGCATACTCCCGATCGCATGGATAGGGTGTGCACTCATCAAAAGCCATGATTATATCAGCACCGATGATGCGCTGGATATCCATAACATATTCCGGAGAAAAAAGGTGTTTGGATCCATCTATATGCGAACGGAATGTAACTCCGTCCTCTTTGATTTTTCGGTTTTCGCTGAGCGAATACACCTGATATCCTCCCGAATCGGTTAGAATCGGACCATCCCAATTCATGAATTTATGAAGTCCGCCGGCACTTTTCAACAGCTCGGTGCCCGGCCGCAGGTAGAGGTGGTAGGTATTACCAAGGATTATTTTTGCCTTAATATCCTCCTTTAATTCACGCTGATGCACAGCTTTAACAGTAGCCTGGGTCCCAACAGGCATGAAAATAGGAGTTGGAATTTCGCCATGAGCAGTGGTAATTAAACCTGCTCTTGCCGAAGACCCCGGATCGTTTGCCTTTAACTGAAATTGCATCTGTTGAAAAAAAGAGGTGGGTCAAAGATAACAACTTACAGCGTTCTGTACTTTTGCCCCCCACGACTTATCATGAAATTCGGACCCGAAGAACTATTACTGATCTTTTTTTGTGCAGCGGTATTTGTGCAGTTGTGCTATTATTTCTTTTTCTATTTCCGCATTGCTTTTCACAAAGAAAGACAACATAATACCCTTACCCCACCCGTTTCGATCATCATTTGCGCCCGTTCAGAATCGTCGAAGCTCGTGCATAACCTCCCTCATATTTTCGATCAGGATTAT
>JBKBUQ010000234.1:0-3653 GCA_046289975.1 Flavobacteriales bacterium
GGTTACAAGCCGGGAGAATTGTTCTTGCGTTTTAGTCGCTTTCATGAAGATCGCGGATGGGAACTAGTTGAGGAAGTGCTCTTTAAAACCAATCCGGGGCACAACCATCCTGAACTCTCCGATGCTGAGAAAAAAGTATTGGTACACATTCAGAAAGGTCTTACTTCCAAGGAAACTGCACGTGAACTAAATCTGAGTCCGGAAACAATTAATCGTCACCGGAAAAACATCATCAAAAAACTCAATGCTTCCAACATGATCGAAGCACTGCAGATTTCCCGCGACAATGGATTGATGTAAATTAGGTATGGGCAGCAGTATAGGTGCGCCATTTTTCTATTAGCTCCGCAAAACCTTCCGGTAAATCCGAATCAAATTGCATCCACTCATTTTTTCGAGGATGAATAAATCCAAGTGTGCGTGCATGCAGCGCCTGACCGGGAATAAGCGAAAAACAGTTTTCCACAAATGCTGTGTACTTCGCAAATGTTGTCCCTTTTAAAATTTTATCGCCTCCGTATTCGTTATCATTAAACAAAGGGTGACCAATATACTTCATATGAACCCGAATCTGATGTGTTCTACCGGTTTCGAGTTTGCATTTCACCAGCGTAACATAACCCAAGCGTTCAACAACAGAATAATGGGTTACCGCATGCTTTCCTATAGAACCATCTTCGTAAACCCGAAAAACTTTTCGGTCTTGCAATGATCTGCCGATGTGGCCCACAATTGTTCCTTCTTCTTCCTTAACATCTCCCCACACCAGCGCATAATAAGTTCTCTCGGTTGTACGATCGAAAAATTGTTTGGCAAGATGGGTCAGCGCTTCATCCGTTTTCGCAACAACCATTATCCCGGAAGTATTTTTATCCAAACGATGAACAAGTCCGGGACGAATATCATTTCCTTCTTTCCGCATGCTGCTGATTTCACTGAAATGGTACATCATGGCATTCACCAATGTTCCCGAATAATTTCCATAGCCGGGATGTGTTACTAATCCGGCAGGTTTATTTATCACTGCAATATCTTCGTCCTCATAAAAAATATGAATCGGAATATTCTGCGGAACCAATTCAATTTCCCGAACCGGATAAGGAAGTACTATTGAGATATCATCGAAGGGTTTAACCTTATAATTGGGCTTCACCGCCTTATTGTTAACCAGGATGTTCCCGTTTTTTGCTGCGAGTTGAATTCTGTTTCTTGAAGTATTGGGAAGTCGGTCAAAAAGAAATTTATCAATGCGAAGAAGTGATTGACCTTTGTCCGCTTTTATTCTGTGATGTTCGAATAACTCTTCACCATTCTCATCATCCAACCGTTCCTCTTCGCGGTCTAATTGATCCGTCATCTCTGAATAATCAGTTTACGAACTGCACGAACTCCCTGATCATTTGTAAAGGCAACCAGGTACACACCATTTTGCAATAAAGAAAAATCCATACGAACAGTACCGGCAGTGATGGCAGTAGAAATTAATCGACCTCCAAGATCGTAGATTTCAATGGTACCACTATTCAGATCTGAATCTATCACCACTTCACCGGTGGCAGGGTTTGGAAACAAACGGAGCTGCATTTCGTACGGTGAAAAATCTTCAACCGCTGTTACGTCGCCAATACACCGGTCAAACACCGGACGCATCATCAAAGCTCCCTGAAAACCGGTTTGGATCCAGGTAGCCGCAGTACGGTAATAGATCTTTGATTGTCGATTAGTGTTTAAATCAAAACCGATATTCAGCTTATCAGGATCAAGCTGCTTCCATCCGATAAAATAAGTTCCATTTACAACAACGGGCTGTGCCAGCGGATATTCATAAAACCCGTTGTTCTCCATTACATACTCGGGTGTTTGCAATAAAGTATTCTGGTAAATAACACTTCCGGGAGTTATTCCGGGTCCGCTTGCATCCCAAACATGGAGAATAAAAAGTTTGTTGGAAACATCATTTACACTTGGTAAAAAATGAATGCGGATAGAACGCAAAGTATCGGCTTGCTGAATTTCAAACTTATACGCTAGATATGCATTCGCACCCTGAGGACCATAAGCAGCCTCTGCAGTACCATCATCATAAGCGTATTCGTCGTTAAAAACCTGTTTAAAATGCAAGGTATCGTTTAACTGAAAATTGCTTCCAGGATTAAATGAAGCAGTGATATCAAACTCAACTGCACATGAATCGGCAACCAAAGGATCAAAGGAATAACCTGACGCATTGATATCGAAAAGCGAACTGAAATTTGATAATGCAGCAACACTTGGAATATTTGGTGCAGTGATTGTACCCTGAGCTACTCCCTGGTAGTTTACAACCATATTCTGCGCAACAATAATACGTGCCACATTATCATTGTTTCGCTGATAAAGAGACATCGTGTCTGCCATATAAAATGTGGGATTCAACTTGTAATGCTCCCAGGGCATACGGGAAAATTCCTTCAACAGAGAAAGCGCGTCATATTGGTAAGCCACATCTTGACGGATGGTATCGTTCCTATTTCTATTGGTCGCCATGTAAACATAGTCGATATGCCAGTGATCAAGACTGCCTGACAAATTACCTATGTTGCGAAAACGGAACCGGAATCCCTTTTCAAAGAACATATTCTGCAACACAGGAACCAATACCTGCCTGAAATCATTAAATGCCAAAGCACCGGGACTTGCCCATTGACGAAACCAATCGTTTGCACTTGGCGACCAAAACTCAAGAATGAGTGAATCGCCAACTTCAGGTTGATTGCCTCTTCCTGTTTGCTGATAGAAAAAACTCAGGTAAACAGAATCGGCAGCTGTGTAAGGAAAAGTATTGGGTTTAATATCCAAATCAATAGGCTTGCTTGTTAGATAATCGCAAACCCCGGTTAATGTAGTATTGACAAAATCGTATGGATATCCCTCATCATTCAAACCGTCGAGCGTTGCAACACCAATGGTTGGAGGACAAATCGGAAAGCGATTGTTCAGGTAAGCGAAACGATCGACCCAAAGTGAATTATCTCCTGCAGAAGAAACAAAATTTACATAAACTGAATCCTGAACCAAATCTACATTCTGAATATAAATTGTATCCGGAGAGGATGGCTGCCAAAGCGTATCGATAATGGAATAACGTGGATAAACATACTCCTGCGTACCGGTTATGGGATAAGAAGTAAGGTCATTTACAGTAATGAGAATGCTATCCAATGGATTTATTGTCGTAACCAAAACTCCTGCAATACTATCATAGGTAATGGAATACGTAGGATTTCGCATATATTTTACTGAATCATGCAGGAGGACAGTTCCGGCAGCATCATAAAGGCGAAAATAAGTTTGTGATGTAACATTCGCATCACCGGCTTGTGCATTGTAGGACTTAAATCGATCTCGACTGAACTCATCCAGAAAAGGAAGAAGAATAGTATCTATTTCGTAAACAAAAAGCGAAGGAAACATCCTCACTTCTTTTTTGGTTCTGGTCAGATCAAAATTCTCGGATAACGGACTGAGTGCTTCGTTTTGTGCAAATGAATGGGTACACAGATGCACCAATGTGCAAATCAGAATAAGTGCTTTTGTTTTTTGGCCCTGCATTTGAAAGAATGGCTTAATCGTTACGTAACCAAACAGTAACCTCTGAACCCGATGAAGCCTCT
>JBKBUQ010000235.1:0-3588 GCA_046289975.1 Flavobacteriales bacterium
TCCGCCGTAACCCGAAAGCGATTCCTGATAGGCTCCTGTATGGACAAAACCAATGTACAATGGCTCTTCCTTATCAAATTTGGGAAGAAACACCTGATTATCATGCGCTTCAGAATTGTAATAATCCTGGCTGTCACAACTTAATCCACCCAGATTAACCCGCAGGTATTCATGGTCCCAGTTATTTATTGCCAATAGAATAAAGCGCTGATTGATTCCCCATGTATCCGGTAGAGTGGTGATAAAGGAATTATCTACCATGTACCACATCTCGCGGTCGTTTTGCTGCTTGGCGCTCATTACCGAATAGATATTGGCTCCGCTTTCGCCAACAGTATAGGATCCAAACTCGGTAAAAAGGTTGGGTTCAGCTACACCTTTTTGCACACAGAATTTTTTGATCTGCTGTACAATTTGTTCAATCATGTATTCATAATCATAATCGAAATTCAATGAATTACGAATTGGTAATCCACCTCCGATATTAAGCGTATCCAGGGTCGGACAAACTTGTTTCAAACGATAGTAGATATTCAGGCATTTTGCCAGCTCCGACCAATAATAGATGTTATCTTTTATTCCTGTATTGATGAAGAAATGTAACATCTTCAATTCAAAATTGGGATTCTTCTTAATGTGATTAGTGTAAAAATCGATAATGTCGATATACCGAATTCCCAGTCGGGAAGTGTAAAAATCGAAAGTCGGTTCTTCTTCAGAAGCAATACGGATACCGATTTTCACATTTTTCTTGATACCCTCAGCATAGGTTGCCAACTCCTCTTTGTTATCCAAAACAGGAATCAAATTTTCAAAACCTTCATTGATAAGTTCAATGACTTGTTCAGTATACAAATCGCGTTTGTATCCATTGCAAATGATGAAATGTTCCTTTGTTAGAAAACCACGCTCGAACAAGTCTTTAATGATGTACATATCGTAAGCAGATGAGGTCTCGATATGCCCCCCATTTTTCAAAACTTCTTCCAACACAAAAGAGAAATGTGAACTTTTTGTGCAGTAACAATATGTATATTTGCCCTGATAATCGACCTTGGCCATGGCCACGTTGAACATTGTCTTTGCCTTCTGAATTTGTTCACCGATTTTTGGCAGGTAAGTAATTTTTAACGGAGTACCATACTGTTTAACGATATCCATAAGAGGTATATCATTAAAATACAGCTCGTTATCATTTACTGTAAAGCTATCCGTCGGGAAATCGAAGGTTTGCTTAATCAGGTCAAGGTACTGGTTTTCCATTAGTTGCGATTTAACTTAATTAGATCGTTATTTTTTTAGCAAAGTAAGTCACCCGGATTAGATTCGGGCCGCGAATGTAAATAAATTAGTGTTATGAATACGTTAAGTATCATAGAAATCAAATCTGAAATAGGTGCAGGAACTAGGGGAGCCAGTCTTGGTCCTGATGCCATTAAGGTAGCTGCACTTAACAAAGGAGACGACCTCTTCTTTAAAAACAAGCCCGTGCACGTTTTGGCAGAAAATTATTTGCTTCATACTGCGATTACTACCCCCAACGGGAAACGTATTTCCGGATTGGTACGGATCTTTGAGCGCATTACAAAGGCTGTTTCGTCGGAATTGGAGAAGGGGAAATTCCTGCTTGTAATGGCAGGTGACCACTCAACGGCAGGGGGTACTATTGCGGGTATTAAAAAAGCCCATCCCGATAAACGCCTTGGAGTAGTTTGGGTTGATGCACATGCCGACCTCCATTCGCCGTACACTACTCCATCGGGAAACCTTCATGGAATGCCTTTGGCAACTGCATTGGGTAATGATAACCTCGAAGACAAGATCAATGACATTCAGGAAGAAACCCGATTGGGATGGGAGAAACTGAAGAATGTTGGAGGAATTAGTCCTAAAATACTCCCCATAGATTTAGTATTTATTGGTGTTCGCGATACAGAACCCGCAGAAGATCATGTGATGTTAAACAATAACATCAGAAATTTTAAGGTAAACGAAGTCCGCCAAAAGGGGACCGCTAAAGTTGTCCAGGAAACGTTGGAATACCTGAAAGCGTGTGATCTTATCTATGTATCATTTGATGTAGACAGCATGGACCCGGAAATATCAAAGGGAACCGGAACACCAGTAGAAGGAGGATTTACAGTAGAGGAGGCACGTGAAATCACTGCGGGTTTGGTTTCATCGCCAAAATGCAGGGTATTTGAAATTGTTGAAGTCAACCCTTGCCTTGACGATAAAATCAATAAAATGGCAGAAACCGCATTCAATATTGTAAAAAACATTGTAGCAGTAGCAGAGAAAAAATCAGTATGACACCCGAAATCCTTCTTCACGAAAAAATAATAACATGCATTGAAACGATCCAACCCGGCCTAGGAATGCACGATCAGGTTGTATTGCAAAAAACAAAAAAAGAATTTGTTGGTGATTTCACACTTGTTACTTTTCCATTCGCAAAAGCGCTGCGCAAATCGCCGGAAGAAACCTCAGAACTGATTGGCAGCCACCTGAAGGAACATTCCGGTATAGTAACAGAATACCAGGTAGTAAAAGGATTTCTCAACATTTCACTTGCAGATTCACTTTGGATTGAAACTCTGGGTACAGCACTGAAAAAAGATTTTGGAAAAGCAGAACAGGCAAGCGGAAAAACCTACCTGGTGGAATATTCATCGCCCAACACCAATAAACCTTTACACTTAGGTCATTTAAGAAATAACTTTTTAGGCTACTCGGTAAGCGAGATTCTGAAAGCAAATGGTCATAATGTAGTAAAGACACAGGTCATCAATGATCGTGGAATTCATATTTGTAAATCCATGCTTGCTTGGAAAAAATCCGGTAAAAATGAAACACCTCAAAGCAGTGGATTAAAGGGAGATAAACTGGTTGGGAAGTATTATGTTGAATTTGACAAAAATCTTCGTGAAGAATTAAAACCTATACTTCAGTCAATTTACGAGAAAGGTGATTTGTCGCTCTTCAACGAAAAAGAAAAAACAACGATCAATGTGCATCTTTTAAAATATGCGCAACTAAATGAAGCACTTTCAAAAGAGATGAGCACGGTAAATGCCTCATCTTTTCAGGTATTCGGTCGTGAAATACAAAAAATAACCGAAGAACTGATTGAAAAAAAATCAGGGGCAAAATCCTTATTAAAGAGTTTTGAATCGTTTGAAAAACCCGATAATCAGCAAAAGGAACTGATCAAACAAATACGTTCCATTGCCGGAATCGAATCGAAAATAAGTGATATTGCGGGAGAGATAAAGGAGCTTGCACAAAATAAAACAGCCCTGATGCAGGAAGCGCAACAAATGCTTTTGCTCTGGGAAAAAGGGGATAAAGAAACGATTGCACTTTGGGAGAAGATGAATGCATGGGTCTATGAAGGATTCAATGCGACGTATAAAACCATAGGCGTTGATTTTGACAAGCTCTACTACGAATCCAGCACCTACCTTCTTGGTAAAGAAAAAGTATTGGAAGGATTAAGCAAAGGTGTGTTTTTCAAAAAGGAAGATGGATCGGTTTGGTGTGACCTTACTGCAGATGGTCTTGATGAAAAATTAGTTTTGCGGGGCG
>JBKBUQ010000236.1:0-748 GCA_046289975.1 Flavobacteriales bacterium
CCGCTATTCTACCATTGAACTACACCCGTATTCTGACAGCTAAAGGTGTCCGTCTCTGGACACCTTCAGTCTGTCATATTTTATTTTCCGATTACTTGAGGATCTCAATAACCTGACCAGCACCAACTGTGCGTCCACCTTCACGGATAGCGAAACGGAGACCTTTGTCCATCGCAACTGGTACGATAAGATTTACAGTGATCGTAACGTTATCTCCGGGCATAACCATCTCACGACCTTCAGGAAGTGTAATCTCACCTGTAACGTCTGTGGTACGGAAATAGAACTGAGGGCGGTATTTGTTCTGGAATGGAGTGTGACGTCCGCCTTCTTCTTTTTTGAGTACATAAACCTCAGCTTTGAAAGAAAGGTGCGGAGTGATTGAACCAGGCTTAGCGATTACCATTCCACGACGGATAGCGTCTTTGTCAACACCACGAAGAAGAAGACCTACGTTGTCACCTGCCTGACCGCGGTCGAGGAGCTTACGGAACATTTCTACACCTGTGATGGTAGAAACGAGTTTCTCTTCCTGCATACCAAGGATCTCAACGTTGTCACCAACATTGATGATACCGGTTTCGATACGGCCTGTTGCAACTGTACCACGACCAGTGATCGTGAACACGTCTTCAACCGGCATAAGGAAAGGCTTGTCGATATCGCGTGGTGGAATTTCGATCCAAGTATCAACTGCTTCCATCAATTTATCGATAGTTTCAACCCACTTAGCATCTCCATTGAGACC
>JBKBUQ010000236.1:758-3562 GCA_046289975.1 Flavobacteriales bacterium
CCAAGGGCAGAACCACGAACGATTGGAGTGTTGTCACCATCGTAACCGTAGAAAGAAAGAAGTTCGCGAACTTCCATTTCTACAAGGTCAAGAAGTTCAGCATCGTCAACCATGTCAACTTTGTTCATGAACACAACAAGACGTGGAACACCAACCTGGCGACCAAGAAGGATGTGCTCACGTGTTTGTGGCATTGGACCGTCAGTAGCAGCTACCACTAGGATAGCACCGTCCATCTGAGCAGCACCCGTTACCATGTTCTTAACATAGTCAGCGTGACCTGGACAGTCAACGTGTGCGTAGTGACGATTTACAGTTTGGTATTCAACGTGTGAAGTGTTGATAGTAATACCGCGCTCTTTTTCTTCAGGAGCGTTGTCGATCGAAGCGAAGTCGCGTTGTTCGGCCAGACCCTTATTTGCAAGAACTGAAGTAATCGCAGCTGTAAGAGTAGTTTTTCCGTGGTCAACGTGACCGATGGTCCCAATATTAACGTGGGGCTTGGAACGATCAAATGTTTCTTTTGCCATAGTGCTGTTTTGTTTTGTGTTTATACTTGCTTTTTGTTTTGACTTTACTTGTTTTTCAATTCAAAAAACTCCTGAAGGAGAGCTGATGAGGGGGATTGAACCCCTGACCTCTTCCTTACCAAGGAAGTGCTCTACCTCCTGAGCTACGGGGGCATATTGTAAAAATATTTAAAAAGCAGGCGACGGGACTCGAACCCGCGACCCTCAGCTTGGAAGGCTGATGCTCTACCAACTGAGCTACTCCCGCTTGATTTTTTTGTTGTGGGGCGAGATGGATTCGAACCACCGAAGCTTGCGCAGCAGATTTACAGTCTGCCCCATTTGGCCACTCTGGTATCGCCCCAACAAATTGTAATGTATCATTCAAAGAACTGAGCCGAGGAAGGGACTCGAACCCCCGACCAGCTGATTACAAATCAGCTGCTCTACCAACTGAGCTACCCCGGCTAATCTATTCTGAATCAGAGGCTAGCATCAATAAAGAAAGCAGACCTCTTTCCAAAAAGGTCTGCAAATGTATAAAACATTCAAGATGAAGCAAAAAAATCAACACCTTTTTTTTGAAAACAAAAGGCGTAGCGGGGATTTATGGCACGCTAACCGGGTATTTCCCGGTACTTACAGTTTACCAAGGGTCTTACCCTTGTACTTTTCCATCTGGTTCTTAAGGGCTTCCACTGAAAGGTCAACTGCTTCTTCAAATGACTTGCATTGACGGCTTGCAAACAATTCTTTACCGGGCACTTTCATTTTGATCTCAGCAACCTTGTTCTCATTCGTGGTATCCTTATCGAGGCGAAGAAAAATCTCCGTAGTGGTTATTTTTTCGTGAACGGTAGAAAGCTTCTCCATTTTCTTGTGGCAAAAATCGATCAGCTTCTGGTCAGCATCAAAGTGAATGGAATGAATCTGGATTTGCATAAGAATTTCGTTTTTTTGATCAGCCTGCAAGAGGGTGAGCCTGGTTATAAATCGATTTCAATTTCTCAATAGTATTGTGCGTGTACACCTGCGTGGCAGCCAAACTGGAGTGACCGAGCAACTCTTTAATGGCATTCAAATCGGCTCCCTGATTGAGTAAATGGGTAGCAAATGTATGCCGAAGTACGTGCGGACTCCGCTTTTCCAAACTGGTGACTTGCTGAAGGTAATAATTTACCTTTTTGTAAACAAATTCCGCACGGATATTATTGCCTTTATCATCCAATAAAAGTATTTCAGATTCTTTTCCCTGCGAAATTTCTGCGCGCACCGGTAAATACTGTGTGATTAACTCTTTTAAAGGAACTGTGATGGGAATAATTCGCTCCTTGTTTCGTTTTCCCAAAACACGAATAGCATCTCCACGCACATCCCCAATTTTGAGTCCTACCAGCTCCGCTCTTCGTATTCCCGTTCCATAAAGCAGCTCCATGATGAGACGGTCACGAATTCCAACATTGGTGTCAGGGAAAGTAGTAGCTGAAAAAAGTGATTCTATACGCGACTCTTCTACAAATACCGGAAGACGTTTGGCAATTTTAGGGCTTACCACTTTTCGAACCGGATTCGAGGATACTTTGCCTGTGGTCATTAAAAAGCGGAACCAGGCGTTTAGGCAGCTTAACTTCCGTCGGATTGTGCGGGGGTTCTTTCCTTCCTGCATTAATTCAACTACCCAGGACCGCACAATTTGATGATCAGACACAGATGGGTCTTCAATCTCAAAAACACGCTTACAGAAAGCTGAAAATTCGTTGAGATCATCGCTGTATGCCCGCACTGTGTGTTGCGAGTACCGTTTCTCGTCGGAAAGATAGGCGATGAATGATGGATCGGTCATAAATACGAAAAGGGAATCCGAATGGAATTCCCTTTACGAGTATGATAGAAAAAAGTTTCTTACTCTTCTGCAAGACGCATACGCAGCCTGTACTTGGCGCGGATGATTTCCTGACGACGGTTGATAGAGGGCTTTGTGAACGATTGACGCTCGCGAAGTTGCTTAACAACACCAACTTTTTCGTACTTCTTTTTGTACTTCTTCAGCGCCTTTTCAATTGACTCGCCTTCTTTTACTGGAATGATTAACATAATCGTGTGTTCGTTTTAATGGGTCGCAAAAATAAGGAATTTTCCTGAAATCCAATCAAGCCTTTAAAATTTCGCGAGATATCACAAGTTTCTGAATTTCAGAGGTTCCCTCGCCAATTGTGCACAATTTGGAGTCGCGGTAGAACTTTTCAACGGGAAAATCTTTGGTATAACCGTATCCTCCGAAGATCTGAACAGCCT
>JBKBUQ010000237.1:0-3554 GCA_046289975.1 Flavobacteriales bacterium
TCGGTAAACAAGGGATAGTGATCGCCGAGAAGGCAATAGCGGAACCCATCGATGACCCCTGCCATCGGATTAAGATAATACACATACACCATCCACGAAGAGATGGAAGGATGAGCAAGAATATCCTGACTGGTAAATGCAACAGGACTCAGGTACAAACCAAACTGAACCATCACAGGGATGAGGTATCGGAAATCGCGGTATTTCACATTGAGGGCCGCAATGAGAACACCGATACCGAATGAGGTAAAAATGGCAATAAAGAGAAACAGCGGAAGCAAAGCCACCTGTACACCCGGCCACCATGCGTAATACAAGGCGAGCACTGTAAAAATGATCAGCGAGATTGCCAGGTCGATGATACTTACCACCACGGCACTCACAGGAACGATCATTCGTGGAAAGTACACTTTGGTCAGTAGGTTGGAATTTGTGATCAGAGAATTGGCCGTTTCGCTAAACGCACTCGCAAAAAACTGCCAGGGAAGAACCGCTGCACAAACCACCAAAATACGCGGCGCCGCACCGGAGCTCATCGAGCCGAATAACCAACCGATAAACCACATGGCACCAATGGTGATGGCAGGACGGATAACGCTCCACAATACACCAATTGCGGTTTGTTTGTACCTGACCTTGACATCTCGCCAGGCAAGAAAAAACAATAAGCCTCTGTACTGCCAGAAATCGCGCCAGTAATTCCTGTTCAGACTGCCAGGTTCAATAACAATGCGGTGCTGACTCATTTATAAATTCACTCTATTTGGAGTCTATCAAAGATAGGTAAAAGCAGGACTCAGGAATCGCCTATCCTACGAATAACCCACTTATAAATGTTGAAACACTATTGCAATGAAAATCGTATCTTCTTCGATTAATGGAAAAAACATTATAATTTCACAGGCGCTGCTATACTTCTGTACCAATACATCATTACCAGCATCATTATAACACCCGAAATAGTGGTCAGCCACAAGGCTAGTTCCAGGTCACCAATCCAACCTCCTACTGCCAATAATCCCAATCGCGAACCATGTTCAATTATTGCCAGCAAAAAAGCCTGTTTTTGTTTTCCGGCAATCATTGCAATGCAGGAAACCGGCGAGACCACAAAATTGGCGAACAACCACAGCGAAAGAATTCTCGACATTTCCCCTGCGCCTCTCCATTCTTCGCCAAACACAAAGGCAAAAAGTGCCGGTCCGAATGCAAGAAGTACCATACAAATTGGCAAGCCCAACAAAAACATTTGTCCATAAATCTTACCTATGGAATGCTGAATATTTTTACCTGCATTGTACTCTTTTGAGGCCTTTGAATAAAACACCTGGAATACGGCTGAACCAATAAATGTGAGTGGCATTTTTAATATTCTCCAGGACAGAAAAAACCATCCCACTACTTTATCTTCAAAGTAAAAATCGAGAATCCAGATGGTGGCCGCCAGTTGAAGGGTATCTAACAGTGCATGCGGAGTGTTGATCCAGATAAAATCGCTGTATTTTTTCAGGAGTACCATCGGTCGCTCCCGTTGTTCCGGAATATCCGTTTCGCGGATGCGTTTCCTCATGGAGAAAAACATAAATGCTACACCGGCAGTTTGTCCAATCAACAGACCAAGAATCAAACCAAGTGGTCCCCATTGAAGGTAACCCAGAATCACCGAAACACCTGCAATCACCATATTGGTGAGTACTCGCGATGTTGCATTGAAACGAAAGCTGCCCCAGCGGGTTGACAAATAATTGTACACCTGCATCAGCACTGTGGTGAGCATGGTAATAGGAAGCAAAATATAAAATCCGGGAATCGTCTTTTCTGCATCCTCCGAATAGATGATCAGGAGAACCACCACCGCGATGAGACAAATCAGTGTCACCAACAACGCAATTTTTATTGCCAAGCGGGAAAGACCAATCGCCTCCGATTCACTTGCAGGAAGAGGAATAGCTGTATCCAAACGCAAAGCGGCAGCAATGGAAATTACCAGCATCCAAGAAAAAAACACCGCATAAACGGCAAAATCATCGGTAGTAAATAAACGGGAAAGGACGGGTGAAATACCAACAGAAATCAATTGGGCAAGCCCCGATCCTGCCGCAAGTGTTAATACATTGCGAATAAAGGGTGAGTCCGTATAACGTTGTAAGGTATTTTTCACAAGGTGTTCCGTTCAATAACCTGCAAAACCTGAAATTCGTGCCGGGGTGCAAAAAAAAAGCCCCGACAATAAGCCGGGGCTGAAGGAATCGTTCGATTTACTCTTCCACCACTTCAAAAGTGATGGTCTCAGTAAGGTCTTTGTGAAGACGGATAACCGCTTCGTACTTTCCTAGAACTTTTATAGGCTCATTCTTGATGCTGATGTGTTTGCGATCAACATCGTAGCCGAGTTTTTTCAGTGCATCAGAAACCTGAATGGTGTTAACAGATCCGAAAATCTTTCCGTTCTCACCGGCTTTGGCTCCAACTTTTACTGATACAGTAGCGAGTGCTTTACCAAGCTTTTCAGCTTCCTGGCGCACTTTTGCCTCTTTATGGGCACGCTGCTTAAGGTTTTCGCTAAGTACTTTCTTAGCCGACCCGGTTGCAACAATAGCAAGACCTTGTGGGATAAGGTAGTTACGTCCGTAACCGTCCTTTACCTTCACAACATCGTCTTTGTAGCCGAGTTTTTCTATGTCTTTCTTAAGAATAACTTCCATGACGCAATTCGTTAAATGGTTTATTTCAGCATATCAGCAACGTAAGGCATTAAAGCGAGGTGACGTGAACGCTTAACTGCCTGCGATACTTTGCGCTGGAATTTTAAAGATGTACCTGTTACACGACGCGGAAGAATTTTTCCCTGCTCGTTAACGAACTTCAATAAGAAGTTGGGGTCTTTGTAATCGATGTACTTGATGCCCGATTTCTTGAAGCGACAATATTTTTCTTTTGTCGTTTCAATACTGATGGGGGTTAAGTACCGGATATCATTATCACTTGCCATAATCTTTGTTTAAATGAGGTTGGACATCAGGCTTCAGCCTTTTCTTTCTTTTTGGATTTGAATTCCCCGCCGCGCTTCTTCTCGTTGTAAGCGATCGAATGTTTGTCGAGCTTGATGGTCAGAAAGCGTAGCACACGTTCATCGCGACGGAATTCAACTTCCAGACGGGCCACTGCCTGACTGTCAGCTTCGTACTCGAAGAGCTGGTAAAAACCTGTGGACTTCTTCTGGATTGGATAAGCCAGTTTTTTCAGTCCCCAGAACTCTTCATGCACAACCTTGGCTTTGAGATCCTTAAGGATACCCTTGAACTTAGCAACTGCTTCCTTCGCCTGATCATCAGACAAAACGGGAGTTAAAATGAAAACAGTTTCGTACCGGTTAGACATAAATTATTGATTTTGAGATGGTTTACAAATCTTCCATTCGGAAATGGACGGCAAAGATAGCAAAAAGGATTATCGGAACAAGTGAAATAGAAGGAAAATGAATACAGTCCTAAAGTTATACACAGTACAGGCATCAGGGCGATTTAGCAGCTTATATTTGCACAACGCATTCA
>JBKBUQ010000238.1:0-3526 GCA_046289975.1 Flavobacteriales bacterium
TGGTATTGTAAACCCCATATGGGAAAGTACAATATCCATTGTAGGGTGTTGAGTTTCTCGAACAGTTGGTGAGCAATGCAGCATCCCATACTGTTATTTTATTGTCGGCATTTAAATCATTGCAAGTGCTTGGTGTAATACTGCTATTGAGTATGCCACTGATATAAGACTGAGCATCGGTATTGTTTTGAGCAAGATCCGTATTGAGGTCACCCATTAGCGTACCTCCATTACAATTTCCATTGCAGTCAAGAATTGCATTTCCATAGGGTGTGCCGGCACAATCTACGTAAGGTGCACAAGTTGAATTTAGAGTAAAGTATTTTCCACCCTGGGCATTGGTGTGGATGTTTATGCAAACCTGTGCCCAATTGTTGAGGTAGTCTGATTCGTAACGGCCAAGTGCATCCGGACTCTGATCCCAGTTAACTTTAATTGCCAGAACATATGGTCCATCCTGCACATCGGTAATATCGATCCACTGACAATCAAGTCCTGAACTGTAAATATCACCGCATCCTGCAGTAATTCCCTGATTACCGCATCCGTATTGGGCGGTTCCTCCTCCTGAACATTCCAAATCGAGTACACAAAATCCATTTTTAAATCCGATTGGAACAGATTGTCCGTTGTTTTTATAGAGCACGTACTCAGCATAACCTTCGTAATGAGCGTGGTTATGACAATTGGTATAGCTGAATTGTCCGGGATTATTTGCAGGACTTCCAATGTAATAATCTGTTGATCCGATATTTTTTATGTGAGTGGTAAACCGAATGATCGTACGCATGCCATATCCTCTCAAGCAACTTTCCTGCACCCAGCAATTGGTAGCATTAACCTGATCGAGCACAAGAGAATTTTCAAATGCAGATTGTACCACAAGGAGATCCGGTCCTGCAGGACAATTTACATCAGGCCAATAAAGGCATGAACCATCAGAAATGGTAGCAAGAGGATTGTAATTACACGCAGTTGGGTTTGTGCAACCTGTAATTGGACCATCGTATTGGATAAAGAAATCAATAGCACTTGTGCATTGTGCATTGTCACTTCCAATTCGTATGATGTAGGTAGAACCTGCAAGTAGTGCAGCGGAAACCTGAGCGAGTTGCTGATTGAGAATGCAGTTTCCTGCATTATCATCATAATAGATCGTGCCTTGGTTGGTATTGTTCCATACGAGGTTATTACAATGATCATACACCCATATTTTAGTGTTACAAGTATTGGAAGGAACACAAGTGGAAATGAGATACATTCCGGTAGCTGAAGGTGTGAAGGAGTACCAATAATCATTTCCAGGGGCTGTATAACTGCCGTTGGTTACGATAATAGCATCGCTGCAAGAAGCACCGGGCGGACAATTAAAGGAAGTAGACTCGTATGAAGTATAATTTCCGCCACTTACTATTTGATTCCCGTTTAGGTAAACAGTATAAGAACCGACTCCGTATGCGCAGCAAATTCCATCACCAAAACTATCGTAAATGGTAAATGTGACACACTGCGAATTTGGAATACAAAGTGTGTCGCCAATATATGTTCCCGAAGCAATAATGTTATTCGATTGGTCTTTAAGGTTCCAGCTTATCTCATTGGGGAAATTGTCGGCAATTATTTTTACGATGACTTCAGATTCACCGGTCTGGCAATTTTGGGTATTTCCATTTTTAAATCCAATAAATGAAAGTGCTAAAAGCAGTAGAAAATTTTTCATAGGAGTAGTTTGCAGAATCAAGATAGCTATTGTAGGTCTGAAGTTGCATTGGTTCAAAAAAAAAGACCCTCCAATTGGAAGGTCTTTCTCTGATTCTTTGATTAAGAATTAGTTAATTTTTTCAGCAAGTTCAGCACCGGCCTTAAACTTAACTACGTTCTTCTTAGCAATCTTGATTTCAGCACCAGTCTTAGGATTACGTCCTTTACGAGCTGCTCTTGTAGCTTTAGAAAAAGAACCGAAACCAACGAGGGCGATACGGTCACCTTTTTTAAGAGCTTTTGTAGTTACGTTTACGAAGCTGTCAACAGCGCGCTTCGCATCAGCCTTTGAAAGACCAGATTCTGCCGCAATGGCGTCAATCATTTCTGCCTTGTTCATGATGTTAGATTTAAAGGTTAGTTTTTGTTTGTCTGAAACAAATATATGCTGGAAGGCTTACCAGTCAAGGCTTTCACGTCATATCATCTGAATTCTGTTGAAAAATCGGGGCTTTTGTTGAAAAGCCTTCGCTTAAACCCAGTGTTTTCGAGGCTTTCAGCGTGTTTGGGATCACTGATTTTTATAAATCACCCGATCTGTTCCATCAAATTCGGGTGATTGAACGGAAATCACTTTGAGCGGAACAATGGAATTAACGATAACCGAATGCCAGGTATTTACGGGAATGAAAATGATATCGCCTGCTTTTATTTCAAAACGATCGCTTCCCAGTGTCATTGTGCCGGATCCTTCCAGAACAATTACATTTTCGCTGTGACTTTCATGTTTGTGCATGGCCACATTTTGCTTGATGAAAATGATAAAGGTGCTGGTCAGTGAATCGCCTGTCACTTTGTGCACATGAATGTTTTCATATTCGGCGGGAGGAGTGATTTTGGAAGCATCGTATGCCTGCGCATTGAGACTTGTGGTAAAGAGCAAAACAGAAAAGAGGAGAACGAGCGTTTTCATGATGGCGAAATGTAGTAAATTTATTAAGTGGTGTTTTTTGTGTGTAACTCTACAGAGGAAGAAATCAGAAAAAAATAGTAAGTTATATTCCTTGGTGGTCTAAAGTTCCTAAATCAAATTTAATTGACAATCCTTTCGATTTTTTTTCTTTAACCTATGCTTTACCAATACATGATTTAATCTTTTTTTAATTTCCCCATTAAATTTCTTTTTTGATTCCTTCCCCCTAAAAAAAACTATCTAATCCCTGCAACCTTTTGAAAAAAAACTGTCGGTAGAAAAAAAAGATAATGAGGGGAATTTTGTTACTGCTATTTACAGCATGGGTTAGTTCTGTCGCTGCGCAGCAAATGGTTAAAGGAAAGGTTACCGATGCGGAATTGGGTCGTCCCATTCCCGGTGCTAATGTGGTGTTGTTGCATACTGATCCCTTGAAGGGAACCGTTACCGATGCCAACGGCTATTTCCGCTTCGAAAATGTTCCCTTGGGCAGGCAGGATATCCGCGTCACCATGATCGGTTATGAACCGCTTAGCATTCCTAACGTATTGGTGACATCAGGAAAGGAAGTCTATCTTAACGTAAAATTGCAGGAATCGGTCACCGAAATGGAAGAGGTGGTGGTGCAGGCCGAGGGAGAAAAAGGGGAGACCATCAATCAGATGACCATCATTTCTGCACGCAGTTTTTCGGTGGAAGAAAGCAAACGCTATGCAGGAAGTTTTGACGATCCTGCACGAATGGCTCAGGCCTATGCGGGAGTGGCTTCATCCAACGATGCCAGCAATGAGATTGTGATCAGGGGAAATTCTCCAAGAGGATTGTTGTGGCGCATGGAAGGCGTGGAAATAC
>JBKBUQ010000023.1:0-25276 GCA_046289975.1 Flavobacteriales bacterium
TAACAACTCAGGAACATTCCTGGTCGTTGCAAGTGGTGGTACTCCAACTTATCAATACAGTAATAACAATGGCGTGTCGTTTGGCCCAAGCTTCTCATTCTTTGGATTAGCAGCAGGCAACTATGATGTTGTAGTGAGTGATGCTGCAGGATGTACAATTACACAAGTTGTAACTGTTAACGAGCCCGCAGTATTGACAGCAGTTACCTCATCTACCCCTACGCTTTGCAATGGTGTTTGTGATGGCACTATTACGGTGAACGCAAGTGGCGGAACAGCTCCGTATTTGTATTCCCCCAATAACGGAACCACCTTCCAGGTAGGTAATGTAATTCCGAATATTTGTGCCGGCACGCATAATGTTCAGGTGAAGGATAATAACGGATGTTTATTTAACACAACGCAAACAGTAACCGAACCAACAGCTGTTTCTGCTACTGTTGCAACTGTTAATTCAACTTGTGGCTTACCAAATGGTTCACTTACTGTAACTGCTAATGGTGGAACACCAACGTATCAGTTTAGCATTACAGGGGCGCCCGGACTTCAATTAAGTAATATTTTCAATTCACTTGATGACAACACTTATAACATTCTCGTTCACGATGCCAATGGTTGTCCGTTTACAACAACTGCAATCATTAACAATGATGCATCACCAACTATCAATTTTGCCTTGCCAACACATGCCTTTTGTAATGGTAGTACAGATGGAAGTATTGATGTTAATGCAAGCGGCGGAACAGGAGCTTTATCATACAGTCTGAATGGTGGTCCTGCACAGGCATCAAATATTTTCAGCGGATTAACTGCCGGAACCTACACCATAACTGTGACAGATGGAAATGGATGCTCCGACACTGAAACAGCAACCGTTGCTGAACCAACTTCTCTCACAATTACAGCCTCTTCTACGAATTTAATTTGCTTCAATGACTTTACAGGAGCAATTTCAATCACTGCAGGCGGAGGAACTCCTATGTATGAGTATTCTTACAATGGTGGAACAACATTTGGTGCATCTTCAACCTCTTCCTTCTTGCCAGCAGGAACCTATAACCTGGTTGTGCGCGATGCGAACGGATGTTTGATTAATGGTACAACTGTAATTACACAGCCTGCTCAGTTGGTATTCCAGAACTTCACTACTGTGAACGCAACGTGTAATGGAATTTGTGATGGTCAGGTTCAAGCGTTCCCACAAGGTGGTACTGTTGTAGGTCTGTATAATTTTAACTGGTCAGGTGGTATTGCTGGCTCTTCCCAAGCAACTGCAACCAACGTTTGTGCAGGACAGTATAATCTAATTGTTACGGACAATAACGGATGTCAGATTGATACAACATTTACGATTTCAGAGCCTCTACCTGTAGTAATTACAAACGTAATTTCAACAGATGCGCTTTGTGCAGGTTCATGTGATGGTATAATTACCATTACCGCCCCAACAGCGGTGCAATACAGTACGAATGGTGGAACAACTTTTGGTCCTACCAACGTTATCAATTCACTGTGTGCAGGTAATTACAATATCATGGTGCTTGATGCAGCAGGATGTCAGGCCACCTCTAATGTAACTGTTTACGAGCCTTCACCTCTTCAATTAACTGGAACGCCTGATGCAATTGTTTGTTTCCAGGGAGATATGACGTTGTCTTCACTTGCAATCGGAGGAACGGCACCTTATGCGTACACGTGGTCAAATGGTGTAAATACACAAAACCAGGTTGTAAACCCGACGATACAAACTGTTTACACTGTTACAGTTCAGGATGCAAACGGTTGTATAGCAGGTCCTGTTGCTACAACTGTTGGAGTAATGCCTCAGTTCCATGCCACAGTTTCACCTGTAACTACTCAGATTTGTCCCGGACAAAGTGCAACATTTACCGTAACAGGTTTCGATGGAGCACCAGATTATATTTATGAGTGGAGCACAGGAGACACGACTAGTTCAATTACTGTTACACCAACAACATCTCCTGCTACGTATTATGTTATTGCAAAAGATTTGTGTGACCATTTCGATTCATTAGTAGTGGAAGTTTCTTTCTATCAGATTCCACAGGTGAATCTGAGTGGGGATAATCTTAGCGGATGTGCACCATTATCCGTGAACTTCACAAATACTACTCCTGCAGGTCAAATTGGAAGTAACTGCTCATGGAATTTTGGCGATGGCAACTTTGGAGCAGGATGCGGAGCGCAAACTAATCTTTACACTCAGCCCGGTTGTTACGATGTCACATTATCTGTTACATCACCCGATGGTTGTGTTGGAGATACTACTCTTGCAAATTACATTTGTGTGTATGGAAATCCTATTGCTGATTTCACATGGACACCATTGCAGCCTACGATAATGGATGCGACAGTTAATTTTGTTGATCAATCTACAAATGCCGCAACCTATAGCTGGGATTTTGCAGGACAAGGAACTTCAACACAACAGAACCCAAGTTTCTATTTCGGTAATAACGTTCAACCCGGCGATTATCTGGTGTGTTTGGATGTTGTCAGCGTAAACGGATGTGTTGATGATACATGTAAGTACGTTACCATTTATGATGAGTATTTGATTTATGTACCGAATGCCTTTACACCTGACAATGACGGAATCAATGATATTTTCCTGCCTGTGATAAACGGTATGGATCCATTGAACTATGAGTTCATGATCTTTAACCGTTGGGGAGAATTGATTTTCGAAACCGATGTGGTAGACAAAGGTTGGGATGGAACTTACCGTGGTAAATTGTCACAACAGGACGTGTATGTTTGGAAGATTAAAGCAAGAAACGCGCTTACAGGACAAGAGAAGGTTTACTATGGACATGTAAGTTTATTGAAATAACCAATCGTGTGAATGAATACAAATCCCCGGTCAGTTTGATCGGGGATTTTTTTTGCAAATACATTTGTTGATATAAGAGAGAATCGTGCTAAGAAGATTTAATGGCTAAAAGTACAGAAGCCTTGTGTACACTGTATATTATTATCTGCTGGTATCAGGTGAGTTGTGATTTATGTTTCTTTGGGATTCATAAAACCAATAAGGTTGAGACTATGTGATCACATGTTTTTACTGTACAGTTGCATAAGCGGACCGCAGAATACCGGAGAGTATGAAGCGTATGATTTGGAACGGAAATAAAAAAGCCCGAACAATTGTCCGGGCTTTTAATGAGTGAATTGAAAACTTATTTTAATGATTTTAAAACTGCAGGTAATTCTGAAATAGGTCTCTTCTTACCGTCAAACATAAAATATTCAAAACCCAGGTGCAGAAACATTTTATGGACATATTCCGGATGGTTTTGCGCGGTAATAGTGAGTGTTGCTTTGTAAATACCGGTTTCGCTTTTTACAAGTTCAAGGGAACCTGATTTTGCAATATTTTCGGCATTCTTTTTCAGTTCGGAAATTTGCTTATCAGTCGCGGTGATTTCAAAATGCGTTACCGATCCTGTTTCAGATTGAGTGAAACCAGCAGAATTTTTTGTGATGACAGGGACCAATAGATTTACCTGTGCTTTTAATTGCGGGTAGGCAATCGTAGCGAAGGCCAGTAACAGAGCGATTCTTTTCATGGCAAGTGTTTTTGTAAATGTACTCTAGATTGACGCAAAAACCTTGCCTTAGTTGCCACAGATCTTTTATTTACACCTTTTAATATTTAACAATTTGTTTAAAAAGAAACAATTGAGTTTGGTCCCCATTTTTGGTAAGCAAAAATTCGGTTTTGGTGTAAAATCAGGCAACCTCTGTGGGAAATAGCGTCTATCTAGGTAAGGAAATTGTACCTTTTCTTAACCATTTCTACTACTTGCTATGAAGAGATTATTAATCTTGTCACTCTGCGTTATAACGCTTAACGTGAATTTATTCGCTCAGGCTCCTGGTTGTCCGAATATTGTTGCACCTGCAGATATCGTGCTGCCTTGTACGCAAGCCTGTACCACCCTAACAGCAACGCCCTTTCACGTTGGAGCAACAACCACCTATACGGTTGGAGCAACAAGCGCAACGCCTGTAATACCCTACAATCAGGCAGGGGGAACAGCAATTGTAGTTGGTGGTGATGACGTGTACAGTGGGGTAATTAATCTTCCGTTTCCATTTTGCTATTACGGAAATACCTATACACAATGTGTAGTAGGTTCTAATGGTGTACTCACCTTTAACCCTGGTTTGGCAAATGGATATTGTCCTTGGTTTTTTTCAGTTGATTGTCCGAATGCTGCGTTACCGCTGAATTCAATTTTCGGGATATATATGGATGAATGGCCGGGTCAGTGTGGTCAGGTAAAATATCACCTCATTGGCACTGCTCCATGCCGAATGCTAGTTGTGAATTTTGATAATGTTTGTCAATATAGCTGCTTAACATCTGCACGAACAAATTCGCAGATTGTTCTCTATGAAACCACCAACGTTATTGAAGTTTACACCAATAAAAAACAATCATGTGCCTGGAATGGCGGTCGTGCAATCATCGGTATTCAAAATGCTACCGGTGCAGTAGGAATGGCCGCCCCGGGAAGAAATACTACCAATGCAATTTGGACTCCACCCGCAGCAGGTGACGGATGGCGTTTTACTCCGAATGGTGCGCCGATTTATAACGTAACCTGGTGGCAGGGTGCAACGCAGATCGGTGCAGGAAATTCAATTAACGTTTGTCCAACCGCATCACCCACCACCTATACAGCACGAGCAACCTACACCCGTTGTGATGGTCTGGTGATCAATGTAAATGATGATGTTGTTGTTACTCTTTCTGCGTTAACCGCTCCCGCAATTACAACCGTTGCAGAAACCTGTAATAATTATAATGATGGCACAGTTACAATCAATAATCCTGTTGGAGCAGGGCCCTATACCGTTACAATCACCGGTCCTGCCAATCCACCGGCTGTAGTAGAACCTAATACAGTTGCCGGTGTGGCAACGTTCAATAACCTTCCGGATGGTACCTACAATTATCTTGTGACCAGTGCGAACGGATGTACAGTAAACGGAACCTTTTCCATTGCTGCCGGTCCCCCTTGTTGTAACGTAACAGCCAACGGAACAAATGCGCTTTGTAATGGCGGATCAACAGGAACAGCCAGTGCAAATCCTGTTGGACAAGCACCGTTTAATTATAGTTGGAATAGTGCGCCTGTTCAGAATTCACAAACGGCTATCACTTTGCCTGCAGGAACCTATACGGTTACTATGACAGATGCTTCAGGTTGTACTGCAACAGCATCCTATATTGTAACTCAACCAACAGCATTAACAGGAACTTTATCCCAGGTTAACGTAACCTGTAATGGATTATGCAATGGCTCAATCACAGTGAATGGAGCTGGTGGTGGTACAGGTGCATTGCAGTATTCCATCAACGGCGGACCGTTTCAGGCTTCAAATACTTTTAATGGATTATGTGCAGGAGCATACACCGTTATTATTCGTGATGCAAACAACTGTACACGCACATTGAATGCCACCATCACTCAGCCTGCTGCACTTACTTTGGCAGCCGGAAGTTTGGTTCCTGCTACGTGTGGAAATCCGAATGGCTCTGTAGTTCTTGCAGCTGGAGGCGGAACAGTGAATTACCAATTCAATATAGGTGGTCCGAACCAGGCAAGCGGAACATTTACCGGATTAGCTCCCAATACTTATACAGCCACTGTAACCGATCAGAACGGTTGTACTGCCACAACTACTTTCACTATTGCAAACCAACCCGGACCGGTAGCGTCTATTGGAACACAATCGAATGTAAGTTGTGCCGGAGGTGTTAATGGTTCTGTAGTAATTAATGCTGTAGGTGGTACAGGAGCTCTTACATATGATCTTAATCCGGGACCTGCACCACAGGCTTCCAATACATTTACGGGATTAGGTGCGGGTGCATATACAGTAATTGTTGCAGATGCAAACGGATGTTCAAATACCGTAAACTTCACAATTACTCAACCTACGCAGCTTACATTTACATCAGTGTCGCAAAATATTTCATGTAATGGAGTTTGCGACGGGCAAATTACCGTTACAGCAAATAATGCTACACCACCTTATCAATATTCAAGCAATGGAGGTTTAACTTTCCAGGCATCGAATGTTCTTACCGGATTATGCGCCGGTACAATTAACGTTGTTGTACGCGACGCTAACGGATGTCTTTCGAATGCCAACGTAATACTTACGCAGCCCGCTGCACTCACTGCTACCTATACTCCTACAAATCCAATTTGTCAGGGAATTTGCAATGGTCAGATTGCGGTTGCAACAAGTGCAGGAGGTACTGTTCCCTATCAATATTCAGTAGATGGTGGAGCATTGCAGGCCGGAACAACATTTACCGGAATGTGCGGAGGTAATCATACTATGGTAATCAGTGATGCGAATGGTTGTCAGGTAACAACAGTTGTAAACCTTGTAGACCCTCCAGGATATACAGTAAATACTATAAGTTCTACATCCTCCAACTGTGGATTTAACGATGGTGCGTTTACAGTTCAGGCATCAGGAGGAAATGCGCCTTATACCTATAATAATATTACTGTGGGTATATCGAACGCAACAGGTATTTTCCCTGATCTGGTTGCCGGCGCTTACGAAGTGGTGGTAACCGATGCGCTTGGTTGTCAGGAAATCCAATTTATTGGCGTGAACGACATACAGATGAATGGATTGTTGTTAAGTACAACGGATCCCACTTGTCCGGGAGCATGTAATGGTACAGTTTCCACAATTGCAACTTCAGGTTTCGGGACTATTTCATACGATCTTGATAACGGAATGCAATCTGCATTTGGTTCCGGTGACTTCTCAGGTATTTGTGATGGATCACATGCTATTACGATGACCGACCAGGGCTTTTGTATTTTTGTTGTTCCATTTACTTTGGTGGCACCTCCATCCATTCAATTTACCACTGCCGTAACCAATACATTATGTAATGGCGGGTCCGATGGTATAATTACATTCAATGCGCCATCGGGTGGAACACCTCCATATCAATATAGTGTTGATAATGGTGTTACATTCCAGGCCGGGTCTGTTTTTACTGGACTGGCAGCGGGAACCTATAACGTTGTTGTCCGCGATGGAAATAACTGTACGCAAACTGGCACTGCTACAATCGGACAACCAAACCCATTGATTATTTCTTCGAGTCATACTGATCTCACTTGTTTTGGAAACAATTCGGGAACTCTTCTGATTGTAGGAAATGGTGGTACAGGAGCTATTCAATACAGCAATAATGGCGGTGCAACATTTGGTGCAACTTTTTCTTTCTTTGGATTAGCTGCTGGAGTTTACAACATTGCTATTCAGGATGCAAATGGCTGTATTGTGAATTCAACAGCAACAATTGTTGAACCTCCTTTACTCACTGCAACGTATGCCACAACTCCTGCGCTTTGTAACACATCTTGCGATGGAACAATTCAGGTTAATGCTAACGGAGGAACCGCCCCTTATTTGTACAGTTCCAATAATGGTGTGGTTTTTCAAACAGCTTCATTGCTTGAAAACTTATGTGCAGGTTCTTATCAGGTTCAAGTTGTTGATGATAATGGATGCCTTGTCGGTTCGAATCAACTAATAACCGAACCCACCGCAGTTGCGTTTACAACCGCAATTACTCCATCTACCTGTGGAAATCCGAATGGTTCGATTGTAATTAATGCAAACGGTGGAAACGGTACGTTTTTGTATAGCATTGATAACGGAATTACATTCCAGGTGCCAAATACATTTAATGGTCTCGCAGCTGGCATCTATAATGTTGTTGTGGAAGATGGAAATGGATGTCAGGAAATTGCTACTGCAGATGTACAGAACCAATCCTCTCCGGTAATCAATGCTCTTTTTACAACGGACTTACTTTGCAATGCAGTTTGCAATGGTCAACTCAATGTAACTGCAACCGGTGGAACTGGTGCACTAAATTTTGACATAGGAGGAGCCACTCAGGCCGGAGGGATTTTCGCTTCACTATGTGCAGGAAATTATACAGTAACTGTTACAGATGCAAATGGATGTACAGCTTCTCAGAATGCAACAATAACTGAACCTCCTGTCCTTACACTCGCATCTACTCCAACCGACTTAAATTGCTTTGGTGATAATTCCGGAGAAATTTCATTAGTAGCCGCCGGTGGTGTTACTCCGTATTTATATAGTTATGATAATGGAGCAACCCAATCTTCTTTCTCTACTCAAACCGGATTTGCAGCAGGCAACTATACAACAATTGTTACAGATGCAAATGGTTGTCAGACTACCTCTCCTGTGGTTGTTGCGCAGCCCACTCAAATGACGATCACTAATCAGAACACTGTTAATGCTTCTTGTTTTGGAGTATGCGACGGAGAAGTTAGCATCACCATTTCCGGTGGAACAACAGCAGGTTTTTATACGCATCAGTGGGCTAATGGAATCGGTGGTCCAAATCAGAATACTGTTTTAGGATTATGTGCCGGTTCATATTCAGTAACTGTTGTTGATGATAATGCATGTTCAATTGATGCACTTTTTAATGTAACTCAGCCGGTTGCGGTTGTTGTAAGTAGTTTTACAGCAACCAATCCAACCTGTGCAGGTTCCTGCGATGGTCAGCTAACAGCAATCGGTGTGAATGTTGTCGACTATAGTATTGACGGAGTAAACTTCCAGGTTTCTCCGACTTTTACAGGATTGTGTTCAGGTGTTTATACACTTACAGGAAGAGATATCAATGGTTGTACTGTATCATTAACTGCAACCTTAACAGAACCAACTCCGGTAGTTCTTGATCCAATTGCTCCTATTACTATTTGTGCTGGATTCACAGGAGTGCTTTCATCACAGGCAAATGGAGGAACTCCACCTTACAACTACATTTGGAACACCGGTGATGATGCACAGTTTTATACAGTCACGGCTCTTGTAAACACTACGTTCACCGTTACGGCATTCGATTTGAACGGCTGTCCTTCTGCACCTCAAACTGGTGATGTAAATGTGATCCCAAGCTTTGTGCCCACTACAACAGGTGATGTGAATGTTTGCCCGGGTTCACCTGCTTCAATTACTGCAAGTGCAACCGGCGGTGTGCCCGGATATATTTTCACTTGGTTGTATGAAAACGATACATTGGTTGATAGCCCTACACTTACGTTTGTTCCGTCAGCTCCAAGTACAGTTATGCTTGTTGCCGAAGATGGGTGTCCTGATATCGATACAATCTATATTAACGTAGGTTTCCATGTTACTCCTCAACCTACAGCAACTGTTACCCCATCTTCAGGATGTGCACCATTAACGGTTGATTTTTTAAATACAACTCCTGCTGCTCAGGTTGGAACAGATTGTTCATGGACATTCGGTGATGGCGGTGCTAATCCCGGTTGCGGTGCGCAGTCTCATGTTTATACTACACCAGGTTGTTATGATGTTACACTTACTGTTGTTTCACCGGAAGGTTGTGTTGGATCTCAAACCTTTGATGATATGGTATGTGTTTATGGTGATCCAATCGCAGATTTCACTTATAATCCATCCACGCCAACCATTATCAATTCTTCAATAAACTTTGTGGATGCTTCAATAAACGGAGCAACGTACCAGTGGGATTTTGCGGGGATGGGGACTTCAACACAACAAAATCCGACATTCAATTTTGTAAATGTTGATACCGGATTTTATCAGGTTTGTCTGACCGTTACGTCGCCTCAGGGTTGTGTGAATGACACTTGCAAAATGGTTTACATTTTTGATGAATTCCTGGTGTATGTTCCCAACGCATTTACTCCTGATGGTGATGGAATAAACGATGTGTTTATGCCGGTTCTTACCGGATTAAATCCTGAACATTTCGAATTGCTTATTTTCAATCGTTGGGGTGAAGTGATTTACCAAACGAATAACCCAACAAAAGGGTGGGATGGAAGAAGTAAGGGGGTAATGTCTAAACAAGATGTTTATGTATGGAAGATCCGAACCAAGGATGCTTTATTGGATATAGATAAAGAATTCGTAGGACACGTTACTCTGTTAATCGAATGATAGTAGTAACCAATGAATAAAAAACCACTGCAATTTGTAGTGGTTTTTTTATTTATAATCCAAGACAATCAGCCATGCCTGCAAGTAGTAAAATAATACCTATTGAGGTCATGCCGTATAAGGGTATTGCAGGTGAAGAATTGGAATGAAACAAAATCGCTGATAAAAGAAATCCGGAGAACAAGCAAATTCCTCCAATCGCGATAAAAATCACGCCTCTTTTTCTTCTTTTTTCGAGGTGTTCCTTTTTTAACTTGTTCAGCGTTTCCTGTGCCTGAATTTCATCAATACCTTTTTCGTGCAGACGCGCTAGAATTGCTTTCGAGTCGTAACCGGAATCAGAAAGGAATTTTGCTTCTGAATAATGGTCGAGGTCCTTTGGTGCATTCATAGATTTTCTATATGCTAAAATTTAGGAATTTTATGCCGTCCAATAAAAATGATAGTTGTCAGGTTTTCCTAATATCCGCTTGGTTTGTGGTCTTCAATTAGGAATGTTACTTTTAGCATCTAAAAACAATCGTCATGAGTGAAATGGAACAACAGCTCAATATTGAGCTTACTGAAGAAACCGCAGAAGGTGTTTATTCTAATCTTGCTATTATTACCCATTCCAACGCAGAATTCATCATCGATTTTGTGCGGGTTATGCCAGGGGTGCCAAAGGCAAAAGTGAAATCACGTATCGTTCTTACGCCCATTCACGCTAAGCAATTGTTTCGCGCACTTGGCGATAATCTGTCGAAGTTTGAACAGATGCACGGACCGATAAAAGGTGCTGATATTACTCCAATACCAATGAATTTCGGGGGAACAAATACCCAGGCCTGATCAGGATTTAGCAATGGGGTAGGCGGTAAATGTTCCGCTTCCCTTTGCTATGGTTTCAATGTTTTGATTCCTGATTTCTCCTTCTGAGAACACAATACGATTCCCTTTTTTTATCACTGTTCCATATCCTGTCAAGATATCATTTTCGGGAACAGCTTGTAGAAAGGAGATTTTCAATTCGAGCGTTGCAACCCGTTTTCCTTCCCCCGCAACTGCGCTCAAAGCAGCCACACCCAAAATAGCATCCATAAATGCAGCAAGCGCACCGCCGTGTATTGCCGTTTCAGTGGCCAGCAATTCTTTTCGGGATGGCAGAGTGTAAATTATCTTTCCGGGTTCCTGAATCTGAAATTCCATGTTCAGAAGTCGACCAAAATGATTCGCTTTGATGTATTCATCTATTATTTGCTGCATTTCCATGTGGTAAAATTACCGATTAGGATCCTTTTGTCTAATTTTATTTAAAAATCTAAACTATGAAAAGAAGTATTGCATTGCTTTTCATCGCATTTCTGGCGGTGTCCTGCTCTAAAAAAGAAAAATTCCTGCTCCGTTTTCAACCCGAAAAGGGAAGCATGAAAACCATGGTAATGAATCTCACCACAAAAATGGGAGGCATGCCAATGGAAACTAAAATGGGGATGACCACCGAAATGAAGATCGCCAATGTTTCTCCTGATGGAGAAGTAGAAGTAGAAGCAACTTACACGCATGTGATGATGAATGTTGATGCAATGGGACGTTCAATCGGATTTGATTCTGCAAAAGACACTATCAATATGGATGATCCTTCTTCCATTGCGTATTTGGGTCTTGCCGCATTGTTGAACAAGCCTCTTGCCATGAAAATGGATAAGCTGGGTAAACTCACGCTTGCTCCCGATATTCTCAGTCTTTACCCCGACAGCTTACGTAGCTTATTAGGGAGTCAGGGTATCTATCAGGGAAGTCAGATGTTCGATAATATGTTTTCTGTATTTCCGGAAGAAGAAATCGGATTGGGCGATAGTTGGGAACGCGAAAGCAAAATCGGAACGGCTTCTGGCCCTGTTAGCATGAAGGCAACATATACGGTTGACAAGGTGAATGTGAATGATGTCTTGTTAAAGATGGAAGGCACTTTTGAAGGTGAAATGGCCGGTGAAATGGGCGCAAGCATTAAAATGACCGGAACCATGACCGGAACACTTACCATTGATCGTAAAACGGGATGGACAGTCAGCACAGATATGGTTCAGAAAATCGACATGAACACCATGGGAATGAAGATGGAAGCTACTAACACCATTTCCATAACAACGAAGTAATCGATTGAAAAACAATAGTATAAGCCCCGCTATTGCGGGGCTTTTTTTGTGACCGATTTTTTTATACTTAATCAATTGTTGTATATACAATTATTTGTTGTATCTTTGTTTTGTCAAACAAATCAACCATGAAACGAAAAGAATTTTTACAACGCGGATTAGGTAGTGTTTTTGGACTGATTGCATTGCCCTCCGTTTTTGCAAAATCATCGGAAGATGAACATGAGCAGAAAGTTGAACAAGTCGGATTTAATCATTTACCCAATAAGGAGATCAGAACCATGAAAACGGTACTTCACAAAGCAGCAACAAGGGGACATGCAAATCACGGCTGGCTTGATTCGCATCACACATTCAGTTTTGCTAATTATTACAATCCGGAGAGAATGCGTTTTGGGGTTTTGCGTGTGCTGAATGATGATGTTGTAGATGGAGGAATGGGATTTGGAACACATCCGCATGACAATATGGAAATCATTTCCATTCCGCTTTCAGGTGATTTGGAGCACAAAGACAGTATGGGTAATACAATGGTTATTCGTCAGAACGATGTGCAGATCATGAGTGCAGGAACTGGAATAACGCACTCCGAATACAATAAGAACAATGATAAAAAAGTCAATTTCCTTCAAATCTGGGTTTTCCCCAAGGAACGTCAGATTAAACCTGCATACGGACAACAACAATTTCTTCCAGCCACACAGCATAATAAATTGATACAAGTGATTTCTCCTGCAGAGGATAAAGATGGATTAACCATTCACCAGGATGCATGGTTTTCACTGGGAAGATTTGATGCCGGCAAGTCATTTGATTATTCCGTTAAACGCAAAGGAAATGGCGCGTATGTTTTCGTTATTGAAGGCGAATTGAAAATCGGTGATCAGGTTTTATCGCGTCGTGATGGTTTCGGTATTTGGGAAACAGAAAAGTTTTCGGTAGAAATTACCGGTGATGCTCATGTTTTGATTATGGATGTTCCAATGAACTAATTATGAAAATCAAAAACAAAGCAGTATTACCTTTTCTATTTGTATTTCTTGTCGCAACTCCTTTAAGTTTTTGCCTGAGCGGATTCAATACCTGGAGAATTATGGGATTCTCCGATGGGTTTTTCACGCAATGGATGCAAAATTGGTTGATCGGATTCCTAATGGTATATCCGCTTGCATTGGTTTTTGTGGCAATTGCTAAAAAAATAATTTCAAAAATTTCCTGAGCGATTTCACTTTATGAAAACAGTAATCATTTCGGGTAGTCCCCGTTCGAATTCAGCAACGCACCGGGTTGCATTGCACCTGCAGAAGAATATCGAAAATTCCATTTTGCTTGATGTGCGAAATAATCAACTTCCATTTGTGGAGACCGTTTGGAGTAAGCCTGAGCTTGTTCCTGCTACCGCCACTGAATTGTATGCAGAAATGAACAGTGCAGATGCTTTTATTCTGGTTACTCCCGAATACAACGGATCGTATTCTCCGGCAATGAAAAATCTTCTGGATCATTTTCCAAAGGATACTTTCGGTAGAAAAGCAATGGGTATAGTTACGGCTTCTCCAGGAGCGTTTGGGGGTATGCGTGCGGCCCAGCAGTTGCAGCAAATGGCCTGTGCATTTTTTGCGATCCCATCTCCGCATATGTTAGTAGTTCCTCAAGTTGAAAAGAAATTTGACGATAAAGGAAATTTATTGGATACTGCCTATCAGGCTTCCATTGATCGTTTTACCAATGAATTTGCATGGTTGGCACAATCGCTTTATATTGGCAGGAAGTCCTGAACTTTCTGCAATGAAAAAAGAATATTCAAAAGCCGACCTAACCATTATTTGGGAACCCGAAAAATGTATGCATTCGAAAAAATGCTGGAAGGAATTGCTTCCCGTATTTAACCCGAACCGACGTCCCTGGGTTGATCTTTCAGCTGCAGATAACGAGCAGATCTTTAAACAGGTGAACAAATGTCCTTCGGGTGCCTTATCCATCAAAAGTTCAAACCCTGGCGAAAACAACGAAAGCGGCAGAGTTGAGTTGATGAAAGATGGTCCGCTGTTGTTTACCGGTAAACTGCAATTATTACGTGCTGATGGTTCAATCGAAACAATCAACGAAAAGTGTGCTTTGTGCAGATGTGGTTCATCCGGCAACAAACCTTTTTGCGATGGTTCGCATGTGAAATCCGGTTTCCGCGATTGATCAGATTGCTTCTGCAACAACAAAAGCACTTCCACATACAAGAATGAGATCTTTTTTTTCTGCGCTTCTAAGTGCAGCGTTCAACGCTTTTTTTACGGAGTTGTAATGTATTCCATTAAGGTGAAATACCTTGGCTTTTCGCATTAACTCCTCAGCAGCTAATGCGCGCGGAATTTTAGCTTGTGTGAAATAGTAGAGTGCATTTTTTGGGAATTGCTGCAGCATCGCATCTACATCCTTGTCGTTTACCGTTCCGATTACCACATGTAATTGTCCGAATTTTTCCTGCTTTAGTTGCTGCATGATTTCACGGATGCCATCTGTATTATGACCGATATCGCAAATCACTTTTGGATTTTTTTGCAATGTTTGCCAACGACCTTGTAAACCTGTATTTTCAATTACGTTTTTCAGTCCTGCACGGATGTGTTTTTCAGAAATCACCCACCCGCTGTTTCTCAACTGCTCAGTTGCCACTAACACGGTCTGAATATTTTTTTTCTGAAAAGATCCTTTCAAGGCGCAGTCATAGTTCTTTTTTCCGAATTGTTTTGACGCAAATACTAGTGGGGCAGTTTCTTTTCCTGCTTTGGCCTTAAATACATTGTGCGTCTCTCTTTGCCATTCGCCAATAATTACCGGGATATTCTTTTTAATTATTCCTGCTTTTTCACTTGCGATTTTTGGTAATGTATTGCCCAGAAATTGCATGTGATCAAATCCGATATTGGTAATGATGCTTAGTTCGGGTACAATCACGTTGGTAGAATCGAGTCGTCCGCCCAAGCCGGTTTCAATAATTGCGATATCGACTTTTTTCTTTCGGAAATAATCAAAAGCCATTGCAACGGTCACCTCAAAAAAGGAAGGTTGAATTTTTTTAAATTGGTATTTATGCTTTTGGGTAAAGCGAATGACTTCCTGTTTGGAAATCATTTTTCCATTTACGCGAATACGTTCTCTAAAATCTTTGAGGTGTGGTGACGTATAGAGACCTGTTTTGTATCCTGCTTCCTGTAGAATAGAAGCCAGCATATGCGATGTTGACCCTTTTCCGTTGGTGCCGGCAACATGAATGCTCTTAAATGCTTTCTGTGGTTCATTTACCACTTCTAGCAGGGCAATCGTATTGTTCAGGTCGGGTTTGTAGGCCGAAGCACCGATGCGTTGAAATACGGGGTATTGCGAATAAAGGAATTCCAGCGTTTGCCGGTAGCTCATAGGCTAGCGCACATTAAATTCGAACATGTAAGAACCTTTCTGTTCTTCAGCAGCTGTTTGATCTGCATTCACAATTTGCTTGCCGATCAATTCTTTTTTGCATGAAGCAACAAGGTCGGGATCATTCGTTGTTGAACCACTGGCATCAAAAATGGCCTTGGTAACATAACCATCGCGGTTAACATAAATGGTAAATACCACGCGACCTCTTTCGTAGTTCGGATTATCAGGAATAGGGGAGGCAACCTGCTTTCTTCCTTTCATGGCTACACCCGGGCCTTTATGCGTGCCATCGCCGGTACCATCTCCGCCTTTATTTCCACCGCCGGTGCCTTTGTCGCCTTCTCCTACATTACTTCCTACACTATTACCTTTTTCTCCGTTTCCTCCGCCAAAAGGATTGGTATTTGCAGTGGTATTGTTGGAAGCGGTGGTAGTTGTTGATGTGGTGGTAGTTTGTGAATTATTGGGACGACTTTCATTAGGGGAAGTGACTTTAGAATTTCCCGGGGGGACTTCAACTTCAGATTCAGTTTGTGTCTTAATTTCTTCCTGTGGATTGGAAGTTGCAGGATTGGTTGTTGCATTAGAAGAACTCGGACTTCCGCCCTCGCTACCCGATCCGCCCATGAATTCAATTTCTACCGATTTGGGTTCAGGCAATGGAAAAGGTTCTTTCCAGCTAACAAGGAACAGTACCAGTAACAATCCAACATGAAAAACGAACGTAGCGAACATCGCCTTTCGTTTTCTCTTTTTGTCTTTTTCAGTATCGTTCATAACCTTGTTTTTTTACCTGTACACGGTTGTACGCTATCAGTTCAATATAGTTTACTCTGATTTTGTGGCAATACCCACTTTCCATTCGTTGCGCTTACAGATGTCGAGAATATTAACCGTAACGCCGGTTGGAACAGTTTCGTCGATACGCATCAATACGGTTGGTTTTTCCGGATTTTTTTCCAGCTCTTTCCGCATCGCTTCTTCGAGTTCATCGGTTGTAACCGCTATGGTAGCAACATAATGTTGCTGATCAGCATCAACACTCACTACACACGGTGCTGCCATTGGTGGCATGTGTGAGGGACGCGTTTTTGGCAGATCTACATTTATTCCCGGACTAATTTGGGTGGCGAGAATTACAAAGTAGATCAACAACAGAAACACCAAATCCGTCATGGACGACATACTGGCTTCTGCGGCGACTTTATTTCTGGATCTGAAATTCATTGCTTTGCGCTTTACGGTTTATTTACCGGGTTCGTCTAATAGATCTAGAAATTCGAGTGAGGTGGTTTCCATTTTAGAAATGACATCTCCAACCTTTGCAACAAGCATATTGTACATGATATACGAGAAGATTCCGAGAATCAAACCGGCAACGGTTGTAACCATGGCCATCATAATACCACCTGAAAGCGCCTGAATTTCTACCTGACCGTCGATACGCATTTCGTTAAAGGTCATGATCATACCAATTACAGTACCAAGGAAACCGATCATTGGGGCAGCACCTGCAATGGTTGCGAGTAATGAAACGCCTTTTTCAAGTTTACTTACTTCCACCTTACCAACGTTTTCGATCGATGCTTCGATATCCTTGAGTGGTTTTCCGATTTTGGTAATTCCTTTTTCCACCATTCGTGCGTAAGGATTGTCGGTTGTTGCACAAAGATTGCGTGCAGCATCAATTTTTCCCTCGTGGATGTATTCTTTTACCTTTTGCATAAAGGAATTTTCTCCACGGGCAGCTTTATTAATGGCCAGAAAGCGTTCGATTGAAATGTAGATTAGCAATACAGACATTATCGCCATAGGTACCATGATGTACCAGCCACCGGCTTGAATCATTTCCCAAAGGGTGATTTCCTTTGTGGTTTCGATAATTCCGGTTGCACCGCTAACTGCAGTGGATGCTGCTTCGCCTAAATCGGTCTGAGCTAAAATGGGAATGTTGAACATGGTCGTATAAAGTTGGGTTAATTACGTGGTTTTTGGTTCAGGGTTACAATAATTCATCAAGGGCAATATCAAATGCAGTTCGTGCAATATGTGTTGTGCTTTTGTTTTTTGCATGGGTTCGTAGCAATGCTTTGCGAATGGTTTCGCTCACATCGGTAAAGATGGCTTCATCGGTAATGGTAGCAGTGGGCTGCATGAGATACGCAAATACCCGGGCCATTCCGCAATTGGCAATGAAATCGGGTAGCAGACTTAATTTCATATCCGCCTTTTCGCCGATCTGCCCAAAAAATATTTCAGGGTCGGCAAAAGGAACATTCGCTCCGGCGGAAACAACATTTACTCCTGCGTTAATCATTCTGTTCAGCTGATCTTCCGTAATCAGGCGCGATGCCGCACAGGGTAAGAAAATATCTGCTTTTACATCCCACACTGTTTTATTGAGTTCTGCAAATGGAATAACGTTGTCTGCCTTTAATTTATTTCCATCCTTTTCGATGAATAGTTTGCGGATTTCCTGAAAAGAGAATCCGTTTTCATTCACCAGACCACCATCGCGATCGATGATTGCTACAATGATTGCTCCTTGCTGAGCGAGGTAATAAGCTGCTGCAGATCCTACATTGCCCCATCCCTGAACAATTACTTTTTTGCCTTTTGCGTCGCCTCCGTAAATCGCATAAAAATGTTTTACGGCTTCTGCAACTCCATAACCGGTAATCATATCGGCAACCACATACTTTCGGGTTACATCGGGCGAATACCTTACATCGTTCAGGACTTTCGAAACTCCCGATTGTAAATTGGAGATCGATTTCTTTTTATCTGTTTCATTGGCACCGTAATGTCCGTTTACAACGCCTTCCTGCGGATGTAAAACGCCAAGCGCATTGGTAATTGGAATTACATCATGCACCTCATCAACATTGAGGTCGCCACCTGTTCCGTAGTAGTTTTTTAACAGTGGAGCAACGGCTTTGTACCAGCGTTCGAGCACCCCTTTTTTGCGAGGGTCGGCAGGATCGAAATTAATTCCTGATTTTGCTCCGCCAATGGGTGGACCGGCTACTGTGAATTTTACTTCCATGGTTTTTGCCAGCGATTCCACTTCACGCTTGTCGAGTCCCTTACGCATACGGGTTCCGCCACCGGCAGCGCCACCGCGAAGGGAGTTGATGACCACCCAGCCTTCAGCATCCGTTTCAGCATCTTTCCATTCAAATACGATTTCCGGACGCTTGGTCTCAAATTGTTTGAGTTTCTCTTTCATTTTATCACACGATGTAGTTGGCCAAAGTTAGGCAATGACACCCCTTGGAACGAGAAATGCCTACGTGGTTATCAATACAAGACTGTTGAGAACTGAGTTGGGATGACTCACTGTTTCCCCATCCGGATTACACCGCAGCAAGCATCGCGTGAAGCTCCCGTAACACTGGCAAGACTGTTAGTGCATTCGTTGATCCGAAGCCAACCCAAAAAGGCGAACAGGAGCGCTTCTTTGTAAGAAATCAATTCTTTTTCTGCCACAATAATTTCGTTCTGCGTATGTGCCTGAATTCGTGCGATCAGGTAGTCGTTATAGGCGCCTCCTCCTGTAACCAAAACTTTGCCGGGGTTAAAACGATGCATCGCATTTGACAGTTGAATGGCAATGTGCTCACAAACGGTGCATAAACAATCTTCAGCAGAGCATTCCGCATTTTCAATGTGAGGCAGAAACACTTTGTCAAACCACTCTTTTCCAAGTGATTTCGGTCCTTCATGCTTAAAGTAGGGGATGTCGTTCAATTGCTTTAGTAAAGCAGGTGAAGTGGTACCTTTTCGTGCAAAATTTCCTTTATCATCGTAGTCCATGCCTAATTTTCCTGCAAGATGATTCAATGCCATGTTGGCTATGCTGATATCAAAAGCCCTGCGTTTTCCTTCACTGGTGCCGCTTATGTTGGCAATTCCGCCCAAATTCAAACACATCGCATATTCGCTAAACAATAGCATGTCTCCAATTGGAACTAAGGGAGCACCTTGTCCCCCCAGTGCAATATCTCCGTTCCTGAAATCGTTCACCGTAAGTTTACCGCTGATTGCAGCAATGTGGTCTCCGCTCCCTATTTGCAGCGAAAAGCCTTTTTCGGGTTGATGAAAAACCGTATGGCCATGCGAAGCGATCGCATCACAGGGAATACCGGCATGACTTTTCAGGAAATCAACACATTGTTCTCCGAGCCATTGTCCGTATTCGGCATCTAATGCAAGAAGATCCGTTGAATGAGGCAGCATTGATTCGGTCAACTTTTTTTTCCATTGCTTGTTATACGGAATAAACCGCGTAGCCTCAATGCGGTACTGGTATGCCCCGGTGTAGCTGAATTCACACAATGCCATATCCAGACCATCAAGCGAGGTGCCTGACATTAAACCGAGTATGTGCATGGATTTCATGGAAAAAGAATCAGGACAAAAATCACGATAAAAATTCTAATTTTACCACCCTTAACACCAAAACACGCAATATGAATTTTGAATACACCGAAGAACAACTGGCAGTACGAGCAGCAGCGCGCGATTTTGCACAGAATGTGCTGAAGCCCGGCGTAATTGATCGCGACCGTGAAATGCGTTTCCCCAAAGATGAGATTCGTCAATTGGGTGAGCTTGGTTTCATGGGCATGATGGTCGACCCCAAATACGGCGGCGGTGGAATGGACACCGTTTCTTATGCATTGGCGATGGAAGAGATCTCCAAAATCGATGCTTCGGTTTCTGTATGTATGTCGGTAAACAATTCCCTGGTATGCTGGGGATTGGAGAAATTCGGTACTGAAGCTCAAAAGCAAAAATACCTTGTTCCACTTGCTAAAGGCGAGATTATCGGTGCATTCTGTTTGTCTGAACCGGAAGCGGGATCGGATGCTACATCACAGCGTACTTCCGCTATTGAGAAAGACGATCATTACCTGCTCAACGGTACCAAGAACTGGATAACCAACGGAGGTTCAGCCTCTGTTTATTTGGTAATTGCGCAAACTTATCCTGATAAAGGTCACCATGGCATCAATGCATTCATTATCGAAAAAGGCATGCCCGGGTTTACGGTGGGTGCTAAAGAAGATAAAATGGGTATACGTGCTTCTGATACTCATACTTTGATTTTTAATGACGTGAAAGTCCCTAAGGGAAATCGCATCGGTGAAGATGGATTCGGATTTAAGTTCGCGATGAAAACACTTAGTGGCGGAAGAATCGGAATTGCATCTCAGGCTTTAGGTATTGCTGCTGGAGCTTACGAACTGGCTTTGGCTTATTCCAAAGAACGAAAAGCATTTGGTAAACCCATCCACGAACACCAGGCCATCGCATTCAAGTTGGCGGATATGGCAACTGAAATTGATGCTGCACGACTTTTGGTAATGAAAGCTGCGCATGAAAAGGACAATGGTCAGAATTACGATCTCTCTGGTGCTATGGCAAAATTGTTTGCTTCACGTGTTGCAATGTGGGTAACTACCGAAGCCGTTCAGGTTCACGGAGGATATGGCTATGTTAAAGAGTACCACGTAGAGCGACTAATGCGCGATGCGAAAATCACCCAGATTTATGAAGGTACTTCCGAGGTTCAAAAAATCGTTATCTCACGTAGTGTTCTTAAAGACTAAGTTTGAATACTGAATGAATACCTATTATGGTACAATAAGATGCAAATAAAAAAGGGGTGTCGTTTTTCGACACCCCTTTTTATTTGTTAATGTTTTACCGTACGACTGTAGTTGGGGTGACCAAACATCAACAATTAGTACCATTTAGATTGAAAAGCAGATGGGTGATTCTAAAGCGAAAAGCTTCGCTCCATTTGTTATCCATTCAATACAAAGCACGCTTCATCAGCAAATCATTCTGCTTGTCATCTCCCAGAACGAATACATGATTGCCAAATGAATTGAATCCGTTTTTTTCATAGAATCGAATAGCTCTGGGATTATGTTCCCATACCCCAAGCCATAAATAATCCAAATGATGTTCTTTCGCAATTGCTATTGCACGTTCAAGCAAAAGCAATCCGACACGTTTTCCATGAAAATCCTTTAGTACATAAATCCGTTCAATTTCCAATACCTTGTGACTTTCCAGTTCTTTTGGGGGATCTGATTTTTTTAGCTTCAGGTAACCAACAACATCGTCCAGATGCAATGCCAAATAAATGGAAGTATGTGGGTCGTTCAGTTCAAGTTTTATTTTTTCAGTGGAAAATGTATTCGCGAGGTACGCTTTCATGTTTTCCTCAGTGTTGTATTCACGGAAGGTTTCGAGAAAGGTTTGTATGGCAATTTCGCGAACAATAGCGACGTCCTTTTCTGTTGCTTTATAAATTTGTATTGCAGTATTCAATGTTTTGAATATTAAAGATGCGGTAGTTGGGTTTATGCTAACGAATGGATTACAATCGTCATGAAAAATAGAAATAATCCGAAAATGGTTTATGCTTGAATTTTTTGCGTTGACGAACGCTTTCTATGAAGTGATGAATCAATTTCACATGGCGAACATAGCCGTTAATTTGATCGTAAAGAGCAGAAGAATCGGCTTGAGGGATTTCATTTATAAAGAAATAGCGCTGCATATAAATAGCGGTGTAGCTATTGTGCGCAAATGCTGTTTTAAAGGATGTGTGAACCATCAGGTCTGTTCCGGATGACGCAAAAAAATCAAATTTTCCGGCACGCTCTGTGGCTGCAAAAAGCAATATCGGTATAGCAATTTTCTTTTTTTTAATTTTCAGGGCTTCGTAAACATGTGGCCATTTGTCTTTTATTTCGGAGCTATCCGATTTGAACTCGATAGTAGTTTCCATTGAAACAAATGCTTTAACCGGACCGGCTTCATTTAAAAAACACCAGCCCTCCTGAGCTCCCCACCTGTGACCAATAAAAAACACATCGCTTTTTCCGGATAATTGATAAGCAAAATCAATTACAGTTTTTGCTGCGCTTTGATCATGGATGTAGTTTTTTTCCAGATCGTAAGGTAATAAACCAAAAGGTGAATTCCTGTAAGGCAGATGAAAATTTGCAGAAATGAAAATATAGCCTTGAGACGCAAAGTACTCCGCCATTAGGTAATTCTCATCAGAAAATCCTCGTGATCCGTGGTGGTATACAATTACAGGATACTTTGTAATGGAAGAAGATTCGGATTGTGATGTTCTTGTTTCCACATTTTGAATCTTTGTAAGGATATCTTCAGGTGAAAAATTTCCATACTTCAATTCATTATCGTTTCTGATGTCGTATAGAATGCAATCTCTTAGTATGCTTTCATCACAATGCTTGTTCAGTACTTTGTAAACTGAATCCAGCTCTTTTGGGGTTTTAGTAGTGCGTAAATCTGAAAATCGCAGGTATTGTTTTGTGCTTACCTTCTTATTCGGAAGCCAAACCTGCACAAACAATGGTGAGCTTCCGGAATAGCCATACTGATTGTAAATTTTATGCTGATCATAAATAATTGTATCAAAAAAAGCAACGCGGTATTTTCCAAGAGGAAGGAAATCGTAATAGGATGACTGGGCAAACAGTGAAATGGACCTGATTAGAAAAAAGAAAATGAAATATTTTTTGATCATGGTCAGGTAATTTGCAGATTTATTTTCAGTTGTGATTCATCCATGTTTTCTGACAAAATGTGTTGTTATTCTTGTCGTAAGATCTTCTCCATTTTCTTTCCTTTTGCCAGCTCATCAACCAGTTTATCGAGGTAGCGGACTTGTTTGGTAAGGGTGTTTTCGATTTCTTCGATACGATAGCCACAGATCACTCCAGTAATTTTATGGGCAAGAGGATTTAGTCTTGCTTTATTAAAGAAGGCTTCAAAATTCACTTTTTGATCGATTAGATCACGTAGTTTTTTTTCGTCATAACCGGTAAGCCATTCAATAACCTGATGCAATTCTTCTTTTGTGCGTCCCTTACGTTCAACTTTTGTAACATAGTGAGGATATACCGCTGCAAAAGTCAATTTTGCAATTTTTTCATTGTGTTCCGGAGTCGTAATCATGTTATTTCAAGCGTTCAAGTTTTCCTTTTCGTTTGATCAGGTTTTTATAATCCCATTGGATGTCCATTGATTTTTTCAGCCATCGTTTGAGGTTTTTCACATCAATTTCAGAAACATCGTTATAAAAAACAGAAGCGTCTTTAAACTTTTCTCCTCTTACCGATAAACACTCTTCCTCAAAATCTGCACCGCTCCAAAACATTAATCGAATTCCTTTTTTTTGTTTGCTATAGCCAACAATGGGGTTTTCATCAATAAACCAAACCGGATGCGCATGCCAGATTTTATTTTCCTGTTTTTTCAGAACGGAATTAATTGTTTGTTCAAGTAATTCACAGATTTTCTGTTCAGAATTTTCCAGACGTGAATGATAGGATTGAATTTCCGGATGCATTGTCAGTTGGATTTTGTAGTATGAAAGTTACGAAAAAAAATCAATTATAGGAAAATTCAGATAGATAACTATCTGATGATTTGTTTTAGATCACATCAAGCAATCCTTCCAGTCGCATACCTCTTGATCCTTTTATCAGGATGTGGTATTGTTGAAATGGATGTTCTCCAATAAATTTTTTTGCTGCTGCAGTATCCTGAAAGTGAAGCAGCGATGCATCTTTTATCTGTGATCCAAACAAAGGCCCCACAAAAGCGCCTTTTAATCCGAGTTGCCTGCTCAGTTCTATCATCGACAGATGTTCTTCCGGAGACGCATCTCCCAATTCTAACATATCGCCAATAATGAAGAATTTATTTTCCGCCTTCATTTCCGCAAAATTTTCAAGCGCAACACGCATACTTGAAGGGTTGGCGTTGTATGCGTCCAGAATCAATGTGTTGCTTCCTTTTTGAAGAATCTGCGAACGGTTGTTTTCTGGGACATATTTTTCCAGTCCGGCTTTTATCTGCTGCAGACTCAAGCCAAAGTATTTTCCCACCGCCGCTGCAGCAAGCGCATTATCGAAATTGTATTTTCCAACAATCTGTGTTTTTACCGAAATACTTTTTCCGTTTTCTGCTATTTCCATTTCCAGAAAGGGATTCGCGCCTTTGTTTATTCCACGCATATAATTCCCTTCCCCGTGACCATATAATTTCCTGTTCATGCCTTCCGACATTTCCATCAGCACTTCGGAATCTGCATTTACAAAAGCTAAAAAATTACCGGTGCGTAAAAAGTCATAGAGCTCGCCTTTTCCTTTTTTAATCCCCTCAACACCCCCAAATCCCTCAATGTGAGCTTTCCCGATATTTGTTATTAATCCGAATTCGGGAAGTGCAATTCTGCTAAGAGCTGCAATTTCTTTTTGGTGATTAGCGCCCATTTCGATTATTGCAAATTCATGTTCCGGGCGAATGGCCAATAATGTAAGAGGTACACCAATATGATTGTTTAAGTTTCCACTTGTAGCAAGCGTGTTGAACTGTTCCGAAAGGACAGCATGCATCAACTCTTTCGTGGTCGTTTTTCCATTGCTGCCTGTTAAGGCCAGTACGGGGATTTTTAGTTGTTGACGATGGTACTTTGCCAATTCCTGCAATGTGGTTAGAACATCTTTAACCAGAAAAAAGCGATTGTCTTTTACTACATTGGGATCGTCCACCACCGCCATTGCGCATCCTTGTTCAAGCGCTTGTTCTGCAAATTGATTGGCATCAAAATT
>JBKBUQ010000239.1:0-3505 GCA_046289975.1 Flavobacteriales bacterium
ATAAAGGGTGCTCAATGAACTACAGTCTTGTTGAGTACGCTACGCACATCATGTTGGCTTTAAAACACTTATGTCAAGAAGCTGAGATACCAGAGCCTGATCTTATCTCCGAATCAGGACGAGCATTAACAGCCCATCATGCTGTATTAATTTCTAACATTACGGATGTAGAGATCATCAATAAAGCGCCCGTTCTTCCTGAAATATCGGAAGATGATTCGCATGTCATTCGAGATATTTACGATACTTATCAAGCCATAACAGATAGCTCGCCCACTGAAATATATAATTACGCAGCTCATTCGCTTAATGAAGCGCATTCCCTTTTCAAGCATGGGGTAATTAGCCTGCAGGAAAAGGCCAAGGTAGAAGCTTTTTATACTAATATTTGTATGGAAATAAAAGATAAACTGGATGAAGAAAATCCAAGTGAAAAAGCTTTGCTAATGAGAATCAATGAATGCATGGCATGATTAAGGTAGCATGGCGCAAAGAATACGTGCAGGCTCTTCCGGAAGGACATCGTTTTCCTATGGAAAAATATGCGTTGTTGCCTCAGCAATTGCTTTATGAAGGTACGATTGGTGAAGAGAATATATTTTATCCTGAATCAATCGATCTTTCCGTTTGCAGGTTAACCCATAAAGAGAAATACCTGGATAAACTACTTCACCTAAAGCTGGATAAAAACGAGATCCGGAAAATGGGATTTCCTTTAAATGAAGCATTGATTCAGCGAGAATTAATGATTATGGAAGGTACCCGCAAATGTGCTGAATTTGCACTACAGAATGGTATTGCACTCAATACCGCAGGCGGAACACATCATGCTTTTTCCGATAGGGGAGAAGGATTCTGTTTGTTGAACGATAACGCCATTGCTGCAAACTGGTTGCTGCATTCAGGAAAAGCAGAAAAAATTCTCATTGTCGATCTGGATGTTCATCAGGGAAACGGAACTGCAGAACTTTTTGCCAATGAAGACAGGGTATTCACACTTTCTGTTCACGGCGAAAAGAATTACCCGATGCACAAGGAAGAAAGCGATCTGGATATTGGACTTCCTGATGGAATTGGAGATGTTGAATACTTGAATGTTCTGCGATCAACCATTGATCCGTTGATTGAAAAGTTTAAACCTGATTTTCTTTTTTACCAATGCGGCGTTGATATTCTGGACAGTGATAAATTGGGAAGATTGGGCATTAGTCATGAAGCATGTAAGGAACGCGATCGTATCGTTCTTTCAGCGTCACATCGTCGTGCGATTCCTGTAGTTTGTTAGATGGGAGGTGGTTATTCCGAACGAATTGCTGCTATCGTTGATGCACACGCCAACACTTTTCGGGTTGCGAAGGAATTGTGGGGTTAATTTGGACTATATAAATCAGTAAGGACCTTTTCCTATTGTAAAAAGATAAGTGATAGTTATTATCACGAGTAATCCAATCGCATTTCCAATAATCAGAAGTGCCAGTTTCGTTTTTTCGCTTTTGCTGAATTTGATAAAGAGAGCAAGTATCAATAAAAGTGCAATAACTGTAAGTCCTCCAAAAAAATGGATAAAGGCACCATACAAATTACCGAAATCAACGACATTAAAGAATATAAGTCCACATAGTAAGGCGATACTCAGGATGACAAGCCAATACGTTAGGATCAGTAATTTCTTCATGATTGTATAAAAAAGAAAAAACCCGAATCCAAAGAGACGGGTTATATAGTGTGTAGATCGGATTAATTATTTATCCAGATCTTCAAACTCAACAGTGGTGTAGTTGAAATTGGTATTCGATACCTGATTGTCCTGAACCAGTTCTCCTCCTGAATAGCCGTTTTCACGGAGCTCGGAAATTTTGGAAACGGTTTCATTCAGTCCTTCAACGAACTTTTCAAAATCTTCCTTGTAAAGGAAAATCTTGTGTTTTTCGTAGTTGACTTTCAGCCCGTCCTTATCGAAACGTTTTTTACTCTCGGTGATTGTAATGTACAAATCACTACCACGGGTAGTCTTTACATCAAAGAAATAAGTCCTTTTTCCGGCACGTACCGCCTTGGAGTAGATCTCATCGCGGTCACGATCGCGCTCGCGACCATTCCCGTTGTTTTCGTAACCTTCTTCCATCTCTGGCTCTTTTGGTTGAACTTGATATTGTTGCTTGTGAATACCAAATTTAACAACTAAAGGGACAAAGCCAAATTTTTTTATCCTATTTTTTGAGATTCAAGGAGTTGTTTGCGGTGTAGGTCGAAATAATAGCCCTTTTTGTCGATGAGCTCCTGGTGGCTGCCCTGTTCAATAATGCTTCCCTGCTGTAATACAATGATTTTGTCGGCATGTCTAACGGTGGATACGCGGTGACTAATAATCACGGATGTTCGGCCGGCCATGATTCGCCTCAGGTTCTTTAGGATCTGGTCTTCTGTTTCGGTATCTACAGCGGAGAGGCAATCATCAAAAATGAGGATTCGTGGCTCCCGTATGATGGCCCTGGCTATCGAGACCCTTTGCTTTTGCCCGCCCGATAATGTGATTCCTCGTTCCCCCACCAGGGTTTCGTATCCGTCCTTAAAGCCGGTAATGTTATCGTGAATGCAGGCATCTTTGGCGGATTGCACGATCTTATCCTGCGATGCCGACCCCTGTTTTAGTCCAAATGCAATGTTATTGGCAATCGTATCCGAAAACAAAAACACATCCTGAGGGACATAGCCTATCGACGAACGAAGAAAATCCAGATTGGCGGAACGGATATCCTGTTTATCCAGTAACACTTCTCCATCTGTGGCCTCGTAAAGCCTGCAAATAAGTGACGCAAGTGTCGTTTTCCCCGATCCCGTTTTGCCGATAATTGCAAGTGTTTGTCCGGGCTTAACTTCCAGATCAATTGCGCGTAGTGCCTTTATTCCGCTGTCGGGATAGGTAAAGCAGACATTCCTAAATTGCAGGTGACCTTCAATGGTCATTTCATTATGATTGTTATTGACGATCTCCGGTTCGATATGAAGAAATTCATTGATGCGTTCTTGCGAGGCGGCTGCACGTTGGATGAGTGAACTCACCCATCCCACAGTTGCAAAGGGCCAGGTAAGCATATTTACATAAATCACAAACTCTGCAATAACACCAACTTTAACCTCCCCGTCGAATGCTTTTAAACAACCGATGTAAACGGTAAGAACTGTACTTAATCCAATAAGTAAGGTTATAACAGGAGCAAAAAGTGCATCGGTACGGACAAGACCCAACACTTTACTGCGGTACAGTTTACTTTCCTTGATAAAATCGTTGTAAATACTATCCTCTCGTGCAAAAGTTTTTATCACGCGTATACCTGAAAAGGCTTCTTGTGCATGGGTAGTGAGAATGGATTGCTGTGCCTGAACTTCTTCGCTTTTTTTGTTGATGCGCTTGCTTACCTTATAAACAAGAAATGCCATTACCGGAAGTGGTAGAAGAACATAAAAAGTAAGCTCCGGATTAATGGCCAGCATTTGGTATATG
>JBKBUQ010000240.1:0-3505 GCA_046289975.1 Flavobacteriales bacterium
GTGCACCATGGAAGTTTCCGTCATGAAATGGGTGATACCTCACTTCGTCCTGAAGTCGGATACCAGATTGACCTGGGCTTGATTCATCACGATAAGCACTACATTGTCAAATTGACCCCATTTTTCAATTATTTCACCAATTATTTATTTCTCCGTCCCGGAGCCGAGTTTTCCCCTCTCCCCGATGCCGGTCAGATTTATCGTTACACCCAGGCTGAAGTACTAATGGCAGGAGCAGAACTGTATTCAGAATATCATATTGTAGATGACCTACACATGGAATTGGCCGCTGAATATGTTTATAACCTGAATGTCGATCAATATTTACCTCTTCCTTTTACTCCTCCCGGAAGCGTATCAATTAGCCCGGAATACACACACAAGCGCAAAGGAAAACTGGAAAGCTGGTTTCTCTCCTCCGATGCCAAATACTTTTTCGCCCAAAACCGAACCGATCGCAATGAGCAAGTTACACCGGGATATTTATTAGTATCCGCCTCTGCAGGAATTCAACTTCGCTTTAAATCATGGAGCTGCGAACTTTTCCTAAAGGGCGCTAACCTTACCAATACCCGCTACTTCAACCACCTGAGCCGTTACCGTATCCTGAACCTTCCTGAACAGGGGAGAAATTATTCCATAACATTAAAGATACCACTGGAATTCAGTATTTTAAGAGATAAAACTGAGCCGAAAAAATAATTTTATGCAACATTGTTGCGTAAATGGTTTTCGTCAATATATTTGCAACACAATTGCATTTAAAAACGAACTACTATGAATAAAATAATCAAACGCTCTGCCTATTTTCTATTTGCTGCTAGCATTCTCTTTGCGGCTTGTAAAAAAGAAGATCCTGACACGATTAAGCCTACAATTGGGACTGTCCGTATCAATGGCGTTACCGGTGAGGTTACCGCATCTGCAGGTTCCACTTTGTCCTTTTCGATTAATGTGAATGACAATAAAGCCCTCAAACAAGTGAAAATCGATATTCACGATGCTTTTGATGGGCATGGCCACACACCAAACGTTCCTTGGAGTTCCCAAACGATTTACAATGTGGATGGTGCTTCAAAAAACATTACCCCTACCCTGACTATTCCTTCCAATGCTGCTTCCGGTCCTTACCATGTAATCATATACTGCATCGATGCTGAAGGAAATGAGGCTCAATTCGTGGAGATTGAACTCACGATCACTCAAAACGGTCAGCCCGTATTTAACATTTCTGCACCGGACATGACAGCAGAAATCGATCTTGCTCCGGGTGACACACTTCATATTACCGGATTGGTGGAAGACGATGTGGATCTGACAGAAATTCACATTATGGTTGAAAATGAAGATACCGAAGTGGTTGTTTATGATGAAGAATTCACTCTTCCAGGGGCAACCGACACCCAGTTCAACTTTTCACAACTTGCCACACAAAACAAATACATCATTATTCCATCTTCTGGTGGACATGCTCATTATCATATTACCATTAAGGCGGTCGACAATGACGAAAACCACACCATTATTGAACAGCACATCCACGCAGACTAAGTACTGTGTTCTTTTCGCAGCAAAAGGGAGTCCGAAAGGTCTCCCTTTCGTGTTTTGCATCCTGTGAAAATTGGATTTTCTTCTAACTTTGTTCAACCAAATCCGCTTCTATGCAAACTGCAGAACGTGTTTCCGACGTCGATAAATCGGACAATTTTGTTTACCAGCGCAGTCGCTTAGCCTACTTGGAAGCAGCAAAACTCGTTAAGGGTAAAGTGCTAGAAGTGGGTTCAGGAATGGGATACGGTATGGAAATTTTATCGCCCGGTTGCGATGAATATGTGATGCTGGATAAATACCAGTTTGATTTAAGCAGAATCAAAGACCCTAAGAAAGTATCTTTTATTCAAACCAATGTTCCGCCCTTTACAGGCATTGCGGACAATACGTTTGATTTCGTGGTTACATTTCAGGTGATTGAACACATTCAACCCGATAAAGAATTTGTAAAGGAAATTCACCGAGTACTTAAACCTGGTGGTCAGCTTATTGTTACCACACCCAACAAAAAGATGAGCCTTAGCCGCAACCCATGGCACATTCGCGAATACAAGGTTGAACAATTGCGCGATTTACTAAATGCAAGCTTTACTGCTGTTGACACAAAGGGTGTATTTGCCGGAAAAGCAGCAATGGAATATTATGAAAAAAACAAGATTTCTGTAAATAAAATCATGCGTTTTGATATCTTCAAAATGCAATGGTGGTTACCTCGGCAAATTCTTCAGATTCCTTACGATTACATGAACCGTCGTAATCGGAAAAAACTACTCACCCAAAACAATTCACTTACCGAAACATTAAGCACGTCCGATTTCTTTATCGCGGATGCAAACGATGAGTGTCTTGACTTGTTTTATATTGCAACAAAATAAAGGCAATCAGCTTTTCAAAAGAGATTTGATAAGCCGTTAGATTAAAATTCCGTTTTTAATCCGGCTGCTTTAATGGGACGAAGAAATTCAGCCACTTCTTTTTCACTGACAAAAAACAGTTGAAAGTGTTGCCATTCTTTTTCGTCACTGAACTTAAAGGAAATACCAAAAATCTTTCCGTGGTTTCCATGCAGTTTGTGAAATCCTTCATCGGTAAAGCGTACACTTCCCATTTCCTTCAACGATTGTTCGAGGGTATGGTCAATTCGTTCCACAATCAAACTAGTTCCATTCAGTTTAAATGTGCCGCATAAATGAATTTTTCCCGCACGCAGATACAGGAATGCACCGGTTAGTAAAAAAGCGAGCGACAATCCGCCTAACACCATCGCCTGATCCTTACTTGGATTGGCCGTAAAAGAGAGGAACAACAGAGTTAATCCGGCAACAACAAATCCGGCAGCGTACCCAATTTTGGCTCGCTTATAAGGATCCAGAGATACAAGTGGAACTGCTAACATCAGTTGCTTTGACGAACCCAGTTATACCGAAATGTGTACCCCTTAAAATCGTCGGCAATCCACACATAGGTAGAGGAGATTTTATTTCTGGCCCAATCATCTACGGTCTTCGATTCCTTGTCATTTTGAGCAGCGTTCTGAATCAGCTGGTAATCGTCTGTCAGATTCGCCTGGTGAGGAGCACTTCTGCTGATTAATTTGAGAAGTCTGAAACCTGGTTTTCCGTCCTGGGTGGTGTATCCTACAGGCAATGAGATTTGTCCGGGTTTCATTTTGTCGATAGTCAGGAACAGTTGCGGATCCAGATCGGCAACATCAAATTTAGTATCTCCATTCATTGGATTCATCATCCTCCCACCGTTTCGTTTGGATTCTGCATCTGTAGAAAATTTCTCACAAGCTTTTTCCCATGTAATTTTTCCATCGCGTATTGCCTGATAGATTGAGTCAAGTCTCAGACTGGATGCCTTCATTTCCAAAGGAGAGATTTTAGGTACAAAAAGAATATGACGCCCCTTGTATTCATCTCCCCTTCGCTGAATCAATTGCATAAAGTGA
>JBKBUQ010000241.1:0-3469 GCA_046289975.1 Flavobacteriales bacterium
CAATTTCACGCGGAAGAATATTGAGAAGAAGCTCCTTTACTTTTTTTGATTTCTGAAAAAGGCGCACAAACACCTTTACCATCGACCGAATGGTCTCCGGCTGAAAGGGACGCTCAATGTAATCGACGGCGCCGGAACGGTACAAATCGGCAATATGTGATTTACGATGTACTTCATCCAACGTAAAAATCACATGAACATCCTCACTGGAAGGATCATGTCTGATCTGATCCATAAAAGAATGCAGATCCATCCCCTTAAGATTATAATCTAAAATAATAACAGAAACCTCCGTATAGCGCAGAATATCCAAGGCTTTTTCAGAGGTATCGGTGCGGATTACGGTACAGGGTAATGGATCAAGAATCTCCTCCAGCTGGGCTTGCCGGGAGAGGTTATCATCGATGATCAGGACTGTAGACTCGGACATAGAGTTCCGAAAAATAGCTAAAAAAGAGATATGCGATTCAGGCGAATTATCCCACTTCATTGCGCTGAATGTGTATTTTTGATGTCCACAAAGCATTATGGCAGAAAAACCATCCATCCCCAAAGGCACACGCGATTTCGGTCCAACCGAAATGACGCGCAGAAATTACATTTTCGACACCATCCGAAAGCATTTCAGCCGTTATGGCTATTTACCCATTGAAACTCCGGCGATGGAGAATCTGAAAACTTTGATGGGAAAATACGGTGAAGAAGGTGATCGCTTGATTTTTCGCATTCTAAACAGTGGTGATTTTTTAGAAGGTGCCAACATTCAGGAAATTCAAACGAAAGGTTCCTTATTTGCCGCTTCTCAATTCAGTGAAAAAGCCCTCCGCTACGATCTTACTGTACCCTTTGCACGCTTTGTTGTTCAGCATCAGAATGAAATCAGTTTTCCGTTTAAGCGCTATCAGATTCAACCAGTATGGCGAGCTGATCGTCCGCAAAAGGGCCGTTACCGCGAGTTCTTCCAATGCGATGCAGATGTTATCGGGTCAGATTCTTTACTCAATGAAATTGAATTGATTCGCTTAATGGACGATGTGTTCAGTGATCTGAATATTCAAACCACGATAAAAATCAATAACCGCAAAATCCTTTCCGGAATTGCAGAAGTCACCGGCGAATCCGACCGCATTGTGGAAATGACAGTTGCTATTGATAAACTCGATAAAATAGGTGAAGAAGCGGTCTTAAATGAGATGCGCGAAAAAAACATCAGTGAAAATGCCATTGAAAAAATAAAACCACTCCTCGCACTTAAGGGAAGTCCTTCTCAACAATTTGAACAAATGCGAAATGTCCTGTCGCAATCGCAAGTGGGATTAAAGGGAATTGAAGAGCTGGAATATATTTTCAACTATTTCGATACCACAACTCATCAGCTGAAAACTGCAATTCTTGAACTGGACATCACGCTGGCAAGAGGATTGAATTATTATACCGGAGCCATATTCGAAGTGAAATCAAACGAAGGTTATTTGAAAGTAAGCATTACTGGCGGAGGCAGATACGATGATCTTACCGGTATATTCGGTTTAAAGGGAATGTCGGGAGTAGGTATTTCATTCGGAGCCGACCGAATCTGTGACGTTCTTACCAGTTTGGAGCGCTTCCCAAAAGATGCAGGAGAATCGACGCGCTTGTTGTTTGTCAATTTCGGCGAGCAGGAATCGCGCTGGGTAATGGATCTGCTTCCTCTACTCCGAAATGAAGGAATTAATTGCGAACTCTATCCCGATAAAGCCAAAATGGCTAAACAAATGAAATATGCCGATGATAAAAAGATTCCCTTTGTGGCATTGGTCGGATCATCGGAAATGGAACAGGGAAAAATTACGGTTAAAGACATGCGTTCCGGCGAACAAAACAGCTTTGGGCAGAATGAGCTCATCGAAAAACTAAAATGATCATGAGCACCTTTGAAATCAGTCCCAATCCAATAACAATAAAACAAATTGACCAGGTGTTGAAACAACAACCGGTAGTTGGTCTTTCATCTCAATCCAGGGAACGCATCGAGAATTGTTATTCGTACCTGCATACAAAACTGAAGAATTCTGATTTAACTATATACGGAATCAACACCGGATTTGGTTCATTGTGCAATACACAAATCAATAAAGTAGACCTTTCTCAGTTACAGGAGAACCTTGTAAAATCGCATGCCTGTGGTTCCGGAGAGGAAGTTGATCCGGAAATTGTCCGGCTCATGTTATTGCTAAAAATTCATGCACTTGCGCTTGGCCATTCAGGGGTATCTCCGTCTACTGTTGATCGACTGATTTTTCTTTACAACGAACAAGCCTATCCGGTCGTTTACCAATTGGGATCGCTTGGCGCTTCGGGCGACCTTGCTCCGCTTGCGCATTTATCGCTGGCACTTCTCGGGTTGGGAATGCTGAATTACAAGGGAAAAAAAATCAGCTGCGAAGCCTTTTACAAAGAAAGAAATATTCAGCCACTCCGACTTGAAGCAAAGGAAGGATTGGCTTTGCTCAACGGAACGCAATTCATGAGCGCACACGGTGTACATCTCATGATTCGCCTTCACAAGCTTAGCGCAATGGCCGATTGCACAGGAGCAGTTTCCCTTGAAGGTTTTTTTGGTCTTGATACTCCATTCCATCCGAGTCTTCATAAAATCCGTCCGCATGCCGGTCAGGCTATTACAGCTTCCAATTTCAGGCATATCCTCGCGGGTAGTGGATTGCAAAAAGTAAAAAAGAACCAGGTTCAGGATCCGTATACCTTCAGGTGTATTCCTCAGGTACATGGCGCAAGTAAAGATCAATTTCGTTGGATCGAACAAATTATAGAAACAGAAATCAATTCGGTTACCGATAACCCAACTATTTTCCCGGAAGAGGATTTGATTTTATCTGGAGGAAATTTCCATGGACAGCCCATTGCAATTGCTTTTGATCTTTTGTGCATCGCTGCTGCAGAACTAGGAAGTATTTCAGAGCGAAGAATCTATAAACTCATCTCCGGTCAACGCGGTCTCCCCGCATTTCTTACTCCCGAACCGGGACTGAATTCTGGATTGATGATTCCTCAGTATACAGCAGCTTCTATTGTAAGTCAGAATAAACAATTGTGTATGCCTGCCTCAGTGGATAGCATAGACTCAAGCAACGGACAGGAAGACCACGTAAGTATGGGAGCCAATGCAGCGACCAAAGCCCTTCGCGTTGTCAATAATCTCGAACGCATTTTATCGATTGAATTGTTGAATGCATCCCAGGCTCTAAGTTTCAGAACAGAAGGGAAAAGTTCAGCATTGATTGAAAACTGGATGAATGAATTCCGAGTGAAGGTTCCAATCATACGGGAAGATATTTTGATGCACCATCACATGGATGAGGCGCTTAAATTTATCCAAACAGAGCAGCCCATTAAAGGTGTGAAAAGCTGGTAAGGCAATTTTACTTTTACTTTTTCATTAGTTTTTATTATACAATTACTATGATCCGAA
>JBKBUQ010000242.1:0-3446 GCA_046289975.1 Flavobacteriales bacterium
GTATAAACCGATGCAGGAACAATTCCATACTTCTTCATGTTCTTCGCAACCGCCATTGTCTGGGAACCTTCTCCGAGTGCCATGGTTCCGCGGTTGCGTACAAAATAACGTGCACGTTCCACATATTCCCAATACACGGTGTACATTTCCGAAAGTTTGATCTCTTTTCCGGTAAGACGTTTGATCTCGGTTTCATAATAGGAAGTTGTACTGAAACACCAACAAGTTCCTGTATTTCCCTGAGAGATTACTCCAGTATGCCACACTTTCGTGTATGATTCCGGATCTGTCGGGTAGTTTTTATTGCTGACATCAACTTTAAAAACTTTGTGTGGAGCTTCTTCTTTTTTGGTCTCCTCAAATTCCTGAATTCCTTTCAGAATACTGTTTTGATAATACCCCGGCTTTGTTTCAATAAAAGTGCCTTTGTCTTTATCCTGTGCAAAAACTGCAATAGAAAAAGCAAATCCACCCAGTAGTAAGCTGATCCGTTTCATGGTTCTATTTTTTGAGTTGTTTGTTTCCGAATGTTGTTTTGATAGGTTTTACAGTGTACCCTTTTTTACGTAGTAAAGCAATTACGCCCTCAGGTCCGCCCAGGTGACCCGCACCGATAGCGTTAAAAGTGACTTGCTTTTTACAGATATCCGCAATGCGATCTGCCATCACAATATTTCTGTCGATAAGAAAGGCCTTGTTGAATTTTGCAGGGTACAAGGTGTCTTGTGTGAGCCGAACCATTCCTTCAAGATCGCCTTTGAGGTAGGTTTCAATCAACTCATCGAATTTATTCAGCGAAGAGGTTGAATCGCCAAGTCCTTTTAGGATAATATCGACTTGTTCTTCTACCGTCAGTTCATCCACAGCAGCCATTTGTTCTTCAAACTTTTCAATACCTATTACTTTTTTCTTTTTGCTTTTCGCCTGAGAGAAAAAATGCAGATCAAGCGCCATTGGCATATCGCCTCCTATTTCCTTCATCATGATTTCCGACATCAGAAAAAATGGTTTAGTTGTTTTTCGTAATCCAATTCCAGTTCCTGTTTCTGCACGGAAAAAGGAATCAAGCTGATGGTATTTTTCAACTGGGATCAATTTATCAAGCGGTTCATCCAACGCCATCATTTTGGCAACTTTAAACGGATTCATTTCTTCCATATTCAACTCCATCGCATAGGCGGCACAGGTGTCCACCAATAATCCCACAAGTGTATCATAATCGAATACTTCCTTGCGCTGAATGTGAATTGTTCCATACAGGTAGGAAGGTTCAGCTAATCCGTTTCCGCTGATCTCCCACAACAACGAGTTGTCGTTTTCGGCGTATTCATAACCCAATTTTTCCTGCAAACTTTGCTTTTTGCCGGTACAGGCAAGAAGGAAGAGAATAAATCCGACAGAAACCGGAATAATTGCTTTGATTTGGTTCTTTTTCATGGTTCTTATTTGCATTCGGGGCAAGTCCCTATGATTAAATAGTTGGCTTCAATTTTTTTATACCCTTTGGGCAGATCTACAGATACGATGGAAATCTCATCCAAACAACTTGTGGTGTTGCAGGAAGTGCACTTAAAATGAACGTGTTCATGACTGTGATGATCGTCTTCGCATTCTTTGCATAATGCATACTTCACCACATTGTCGTCGTCAATTACTTTATGCAAAATATCAGCGTCAACAAAAGTCTTTAGGGTTCTGTAAATAGTAACCCTGTCGAATTTGCCTTTGCTTCTGGTTTCGAGATCTGTTTCAGATATTCCTTTATTGCCTTTGCGTATGAATTCACCCAAAACAAAAACACGACAAGGTGTTTTACGCAGGTCCTTTTCAAGAAGAATGTCAGGAGCTTTTTTCATAAAAGGTTAAAGATACCAAAAACAAGGATTGCCAATAAGCTTGAAACCGGCTTCCACACAAGCGGTCGGTACAAGTGACAAATGGTAAACCTGATTTGCTCCAAATAAACTATATTTGCAACAACATTGCAAAAACAACAATCTTGCAAAAAGGTCATTATCAATGGATTTTCGTTTTATTCCTCCTGGCAGGAGCTCAGTTGAGTTATGCCCAGGGATTTCGTTTCAGTGGTAAGGTTGTTGACAAACAAACCGGAGAGCCCTTGCAAGGTGCAGTAGTTTACATTCACGAGACCGGTAAACATTCGGTCTGTCAGCCTGACGGAAGTTTTTCCCTGGATAACTTAAAACCTGCAGTCTACCATATTCACGCTTACATGCTCAGTTACGAACCCTTTGCGCAGAATTTCAGAGTGGTTAAGGACACTATTGTGATAATAGCCATGGAACCCACCTCCATTGAACTCAAGAACTTTACGATTGAATCGGAAATGGTAAAAACCGAAGCGGTGAAAAGTCCGCTCAGTATTGAATCAGCTAACAGAGATTTCATTGAAAAACAATCAGGAAATACGTTTATTAATGCACTTGAAAAGATTCCTGGTATTTCGAGTATAAACGTTGGTGTTGGTATTTCAAAACCTGTAATACGCGGAATGAGTTTTAACCGGGTGGTGGTAACTGAAAACGGAATCAAACAGGAAGGCCAGCAATGGGGGGCGGATCATGGACTTGAGTTGGACCAATTCAATGTAGAACGTGTGGAAATCCTCAAAGGGCCGGCATCTTTGATTTACGGTAGTGACGCTTTGGGCGGTGTGATCAATATCCTTCCACCGGCTATTCCCGAAGAAGGAAAATTAAAGGTTTCTGTTCTCGGATTTTACAGGAGCAATAATGATGCTGTAGGCTCTTCCGCCATGATGGAAGGTCGATATAAGCGTAGTTTTTTCCGCGTCCGGGGAACGTGGCAGGAATTCGGGGATTACAAAGTTCCTGCAGATACTTTTTTCTACAATACTTACCGGCTTCCTATTTACAACCAACGCCTGAAAAACACCGCCGGTAAAGAATTGAACTTTTCCGCCACAGCAGGGATCATGCGCGACTGGGGAATGTTGCGTTTCACTTTTTCAGATTTCAGTCAAACCATGGGCTTCTTCCCCGGCGCAATGGGGATACCCCGGGCCTATAGTCTTCAACACGATGGCGATTATCGAAATATAGGGCTACCCAACCAAAGTATTTTTCACCGCAAATTCATTACCAATTTCAATATCAAAACACGAAAGGGATGGCTGGAAAATGATCTGGGATATCAAATAAATTACCGGACAGAAAGCTCTGCCCCGCATGTTCATGGGGTGGGTTATATCGATCCTTCCAATACAACGGCTTTAGGATTGGATCTTTACACTCTTTCGTTCAATTCACGATTACATACCCTTATCAACGATCGACTGAAAAACATCACCGGTATTCAGGTCCAGCGGACCGATAATTTTAATTACGGATTTGAATTTCTTATTCCCAGATACATGATGCGAACGGCAGGTATTTATTCGCTCTTTACCTGGGAGAAAACAGAAA
>JBKBUQ010000243.1:0-3424 GCA_046289975.1 Flavobacteriales bacterium
TCAAATTCAGGAAGAATCGCTGTACTACGAAACACTCAAACACACCGGCGAATTCCCAATCATCGGAGTGAATACCTTCTTGTCTTCCAAAGGATCACCCACCATCATTCCGGCCGAGGTCATCCGCGCTACAGAAGAAGAAAAGCAACAACAAATCGATACCATTCGTTTCCTGCATAAGAAGTACGAGAAAGAAAGCAAAGAACATCTTTCCAACTTGCAACAGGCTGCAATTCTGAACCGTAATATGTTCGAGGGATTGATGGAAGCTACGAAATACTGCTCGCTGGGGCAGATCACTCATGCCTTATTTGAGGTAGGTGGTCAGTACCGACGCAATATGTAATCGAAAGGCTCTCTTAATGAGGGCCTTTTTTTATTCTACTTATCGGATTTATGCTGGCTCCTTTGTATATTCACAGGAATACTTGCCTATGTGTGTTCTCCGGATGAATCGGGTTTTCCTGTTTTCACTGCGCTTGTTGTGTATGTTCGCACTTCCGGCAGGAACAGCTTATGCACAAAACGCAAAGATCGATTCTCTGCAAAAACAGTTGAACAAAACAACTGATCCCATAGCCAGGGTTTATATTCTTGATGAATTGGGGTGGGAATATCTGTATATCGATCCGGATAAAACCATCGAATATGTTCAGCAATCTTTCGCAATTCATACAGATCCCAAATACTTCGATCAAAACTCACAGGTTTCACAGGTCAATCGCGCGGCAGGATATTCGTATTTAGGCAATGCCTACAATATCAAAGGCGATTACGAAAGCTCACTTCGCTATCATTACAAAGCCCTTGCACTGGCCGATTCGCTGAAAGATGATAAACGCCGTTCAACCATGATGATCTCCATTGGGAATACGCTCAATGCAATGCGGAGTTATGATGAGTCCATTCGGTATTATTATATGGCACTGGAACTGAAAATTAAATTGGGTGACAAAAAAGGTGAGATCCGATGCCTGCAAAATATCGGAGGTGTGTATCTCTATACTTTTCAGAATGATTCTGCTGCCTATTACATGGAGAAGGCGCGCGATCTCGCAATACAAAATGGTGGCGATAAAAGTCTGATCATTCCCATCGAAACCAACCTGGGAGTGGTGTACAAACGACAGGGAAAATGGAAAAAGGCGATTGATTCGTACAAATGGACAGTCGCAATTCGTCGCGAAGGAGGAGAGAAATACAGGTTGATTCAATCATTAATGAATCTTGGTATTCTCTACACCGAAATTGATTCCATTCCCCAGGCATTGGCAGCACTACAGGAAGCGTATGCGCTCGTGCGAAACAGCAATTTTGATGATATACACATGGAAGTCCTGCGCTCTCTTGCCAAAGCAGAGTATTTATCAGGGAATTCCGATTCGGTGTACTGGCATTTGATCGAGTCGAATGTTCTGAGCGAAAAAGTATTTAAAGCATCCTTGAGCAAGAATGCAACAGAAATGCAATCGAAGTATGATCTGGATAAAAAGCAACGTGAGATTATGTTGTTATCCCGCGAACAAAAAATTCAGCAGATCGAGGCTATCCGACAGCAACAACAAATTTCGCTGCTCAATTCAGAAAGAGCACGCAAAGAGATAGAGCTTGCTGCTAATCAGGAGAAAATAAAAGCCAAACAAAATCAGCTAGAGTTGCTGAACAAACAAAAAGTGCTGGAGTCCAATGAAGCTAAAGCACGGGAAGCACAATTTACAGCAGAAGCAGAAAAAGCAGAAGGCGAAAACCGTCGCCAGCGAATCATCATATTCTCTGTTATCATCGGACTTATCTTTAGTCTTGTCTCGGTGTTTTTTATTTTCAGATCATTGCAACAAACAAGAAAACAACGCCGCATCATCGAACAGCAAAAGATCCAGGCAGAAGAACAAAAAGAACTTTTGCAGGAAAAAAACAAGGAAATTCTCGATTCCATCACCTATGCGCGACGCTTGCAGGAGGCTATCCTTCCTCCGGCTGAATATATTTCTTCCCTCTTACCTGAAAATTTCGTAATCTATTTCCCAAAGGATATCGTAGCAGGTGATTTTTATTTTCTGGAGCAGGAGAAAAACAAAATTATTATTGCTGTTGCCGATTGTACCGGACATGGAGTGCCCGGCGCAATGGTAAGTGTTGTTTGTTCCAACGCATTAAATCGGGTGGTAAAAGAATTTGGTGAAACAGATCCCGGAAAAATTCTCGATCGCACACGATCATTGGTAATGGATACCTTCAGGCGAAGCGATAAGGAGGTAAAGGATGGAATGGATATTTCCTTATGCACCATCGAGCGCAAGGAGAATGAGTTTATTCTGCAATGGGCGGGAGCGAATAATCCACTTTGGTATTTCGAAAGTGATAAAATGAATGAAATTGCCGCTGATAAACAACCTATCGGATTTTCTTACGAAGCACACCCCTTTGTTACACATACCCTTTCATTAAAAAAGGGTGATGCTGTTTTTCTTTTTTCAGATGGTTACGCAGATCAGTTTGGCGGACCACGCGGTAAAAAATTTAAATACCGTACTTTGCAGGAGTTTATCAGTCAGCGAAAATCCCTCAGCATGCCGCAATTGAAAGATGATCTCATTGCTGCCTATAGGGAATGGAAGGGCGAAATTGAACAAATTGATGATGTGAGCATGATCGGAATTCGCCTGATATGAGGATGCGGGACTATTGTCTGTTATTTCTGTTTGTGATTATTTCAGGTAATCGCGCATTTTGCGTTCCACAAACAGAACTCGATTCAATGCGGGCTGTAAATGTGAAATCATTACCGGATTCGCTCAGAGCCCGGCATGAATTTCTGTTGGGAAAAAAGTTGGAAGATTTCTCCTCAGATTCTGCAGTTGCAGCCTATAAGCGTTCAATCAATTATCATCATCGTTCGCTTATTGCTTTTCTCGAACCGCATGAAATGGAAGAACTGGCGCGTGTTTATCTGCGTTTGGGATTAAATTATAAGAACGCCGGACAAATTCATGATGCAAAACTCGAATACGAGAAGGCTCTTTTTTTATTCGAATACCTTCAATCGCGCGTGGGAGTTGCAGAGTGTATAAACAATATCGGATTGGTCTATTATCAACTGGGCGAATTAGGTACAACACTTAATTATTTGTATCGAAGTCTCTATTTGCTGGAGTCGGCCGGTGAGTTGAAGAATTCTGCTTACTGCTATCTGAATATTGCGAGCGTACAGGAAGAGATGGGAGAAGATGAACGTGCGCTGGAGTCTTACCTTGCCTGCCTTGCCTTGCTTGAGGAAATTAATGATCCCCTCGGATTATCCTATGTTCACAATAATTTGTCGTACCTCTATTGCAAAATGAAAGCTTTTCAGCAGGCGATAGAACATGCTGCACGATCGTTTACCTACGCTGAACAAAACGGTGATAAGCGAAGTATGTCTTAT
>JBKBUQ010000244.1:0-3408 GCA_046289975.1 Flavobacteriales bacterium
CAATTGGTGATGTAGATGTCCGATAAAAAACGGAATTCGAAGGTCGACCATTTTTGTTCTTTGTATTTTTCAAACAATGGAATGGCTTCTTCAAAACGGTAGTTCATCATTAATGCCCTCGCTCGGTAGTATAGCGATTGTTCGCGTTCAAATGCTTTTTCATCGAGTTTTTCGAAATGGACAAGCGCTTCTTCCATGGCTTCCTGCATATTGAGCTGGCAAACTCCAATACGGAAATGAAGAATTTTTTCATCGGGAAAATTCTCGCATAAGCGTTTGTATTTTCCAATGGCTATGTGGTAGTTCTTTTCCTGGTAAAAAAACTCCGCAGAATCCATCGTAGCCTGATCGGCTGGGTCTTTCAGGAATTTTTTCTTTTTTTCGTCCTGAGCACTTGCACTAAAAGAGAATGATATGAAAACAAGAAGAAATACAGTGTAGAATGCTTTCATAGATTAATAACTGATCAGGCGATAAGTAGTGTCGTAATTTGGTGTGATCACTGAATCCGTATAGAATTGATTCACTCCTCCTTTGGTAACGGTCCAGGAAAAACGTATGAAACGTCCACCTTTTCTTCTGCAGACGAATGTAGTGTCTACAGTCATTCCTTGTAGGATTACCGGTGTATTTCCACAGCAACTGGAGCAGGAATAACTTTCAGATGTGTTCTGAAAAATAATTTGATCCTGCACCCCAACAGGTGAATTATTTTTTAATCGAACCGAAAAAAAGGAGATCGGATCAAGTTCGAAATTACGGGTATTGCTTTCGTTTGCACTGAATGCGTCGGCACTTTCATTGATCTCAGTGGCGAAATGTTTTGGCGAACTTAATTCGAAACGGTATTCTGCAGCTGCAGGTTTATCAAAACTCACCGAGTAATTACCTGAAGCATCTGTTGTAGTCGTGGCTATTGTTTTGAATGCAGATGAAATACTTCCTGAACCGATTTCCTGAAATTTCACTTTAACGGTAACACCCGCTGCAGAAGTTTGATCTCCACTATTTGTAATGCGACCTTTGATCTCAACAACGAGTTCCTTGTTTTTCCGGCAGGCAGAAAAAAAGAGGGAGTAAAATATCAGGAATGGAAAAACGATTCTCATTTGGGTGCTTTCAACAAAGTAACAAATCCTTTCTTTTCAAAGAGCTGTCCGGAGCCATCGGCAAATTCCAATACCCATACATAAACGCCTTCGCGACCCAATTGATTGTTTATTTTTCCATCCCATCCCTGCGCTCTGTCCGTTGTCTCAAATACAATTTGTCCCCAGCGGTCGAAAATGCGAAGTTGATAATTGGAATAATCGGCAAAACTGATGACCGGAATAAAAATCTCATTTATTCCGCCAACCATAAATGCATTGGGTACCCAAACGATAGGTTCAACAACTGCGCAGGCAAGATTTGAAATACTGGTTTCTGTAATTCCAAAACTGTTCAGGCTTTCTACCGCTTCTACGTAATAGCAAATCTCTCCGTCGCTTCCGAGGAACATTGAAACATCATCTTCGTAGAATAACAGTCCGGGTAAAACCGTTGCAATAGGAGCAGGATCGAACACGCCGTTAATGCTTCGGTATATCCTGTATTCGGTTACAAATCCATCCCAACCCTGGTAGGCATTCCATTGCAGGGTTACAATTCCGCGAAGTGAATTCGCATCGATGGTAAGTAAAATCGTTTTCCCGTTATTCGATACCAATGCATTCTGTCCGCAACTGTCGATAGCGATTGCGCGGTAGTAATAACTGCTTGATCCGACATCTACTGAATAATCGAAGAACGAAACCGGATTTCCGCTTGGCACCATCGTTCCAATAGGATCGAAGGGTAGACTCAAATCGGTTGTGCGCTCTATGCGATAACCCAGAACCGTTGCGCTAAGATCAGTAAAACAACGCACTTCTACATTATTACCGCTTACAGTTGCAGTTTGTAAATAGTTCCATGCGGGTTGCGACGGTTGTGCAATAAACCTGCAGGCTCTGTTACTCAATGATCGTTCCGTTGTTCCATTTTCGTAAGCGATAACCAGATAACAATAGGTGGAAAGTCGGTTTACATTTTGATGCACAAAATTTGTTGTCGAGGTAGTGCCAATGAGCTGAAATGCGCCACCGTTTTCGCTTGCATATATTTCGTAATTCGCAACACCGCCGGTCCAGTTGATATACGGATTCCAGTTGAGCGTAACTCTCTGCGCACAAATGTTGAGCGATGTCGTAAGGAAAATACTGCTGTGAAAGGTTCCCATCGCCGAGGTGTTGGCAGTAGGAGGATTACCTGAAAAACAACTGTCGAATGCAGCAATACCGTAATATTCGCTGGTTAATCCTGCCAGTGATAATGCGTATTCGTAATTGGTATTGTTTACACCATAAACGGTATCGATGATGATCCAGTTTCCTCCTTGATTTTGAAGAATGATGTATCCCTGGGTATCACCGGCTGCGTTGACTTCCCAATTGATGTTGGCCATTCCGCTTGTAGTATCTACCGTAACGCTGGTAATGACGGGAATGTAGGGTGCGATTTGATCCTGAAATGTTTTTCCGTCGATGGACGAAGTGGAATGACATCCGAGCGCATCGGAAATTTCGATGCGGTAGTTTAATGAATCATCGCAAACGGTAATGGTGTCCGAATAAAAATGCTGTGTTACTGGAACGGTATTGATGAGTGTCCATGTTCCGAGTGGGAATTCGCGATAGATTTCATATACTGCCGCTGCACTGGGGAGTGATGGGTTGCGCAAGGGGTTCCAGACGAGTTGTGCCGTTCCGTTGGCTGGATTATTCACCTGCAGAAACATAGTGCTGATGGTATCGGAATAGGTTGTGCGAATTCCTCCGCAATCGGAATAGGTGACGATGTGGTAGGAACGGATTCCCAAATGTGCATCAGCACCTACATGCGTGAAACTGTTTGTTCCGATGAAAGGCAAGGTGGCAATAAGTGTCCCGCTGTTGTAAATTTCGTAACGGTCAAAAATCGATTGTGGATCGGTAGATGGATTCCAGCTCAAAGTTACATCGCCGTTAGGTGCCACATCAGCACAACGGATATCTGGGGAAGGAACGGATGGCGGTGCAAGCAATGTGATGTTTGCAGTAAATGAATTGGCACCGGGTACACTGCAATAGTCATCGCTGAGGTGAAAAGTAAAACTGTATTGCGTTTGCGTTGCTCCGGCCGGTAGATGATCGCAGGTGGTTTGCCAGTTGAAATCTGTGCTTAGTCCCTGCACTCCTGTTTGTGGTAATGTATTGCTCAAGGTTGCACAGGGAGCATTGATGCATCCATTGGCAGGATCGGTAAAATTATTTCCGAACTGCAATCCTGTTGCGGTCATGATTACCGATTGCGGAGATCCGTCCTGCAACAATTCCGGATCGCTTGCAA
>JBKBUQ010000245.1:0-3375 GCA_046289975.1 Flavobacteriales bacterium
GGGCGGCGGTACTACGAATCAGGGAACTGAAACGGTTCACAGTTTAATTTGCAATGCCAACGATGAATTGTTTTTGTTTGGTGTAACTAGTTCTACAGATTTCCCTACAACAGCAGGAGCCTATGATCAGACTTTTAATGGAGGAAGTTTTATTGGTTTTTATCAGAATGGTTCATACTTCTACAATGCAGGGACTGATATTTTTGTTTCCAAACTTTCTTTCGACGGTGCAAATTTGCTTGCATCCACCTACGTCGGCGGAACAGGAAATGATGGTGTAAATTATAATCAGAATTTTCAGCAAGGTGTAAACTGGGTATCCAATTACGATTCTTTGCAAACCAATTACGGGGATCAGTTTCGAGGTGAAATAATGGTGGATGATCTTGGGAATTGTTATGTGGCTTCCATGACAAAATCATCGGATTTCCCGACTGTAAATGCGTATCAAAGCACCTCAGGCGGACAACAGGATGGTGTTGTATTTAAACTCGATCAGAACCTGAGCAATCTTCAATTCAGTACTTATATCGGAGGAAGCAATAAAGATGCTTGCTATGGCATAAAAGTAGATGCAGCATACAATGTTTTTGTAACCGGAGGAACGGCTTCAGCGAATTTTCCCTCAACGCCGGGTACATTACATACCACTTATCAGGGTGGAAAAACGGATGGTTATGTGATCAAACTTTCGCCTGCAGGAAATACATTGCTTGCTTCAACCTTTATTGGAACCAATGCTTACGATCAGACATTCTTTATTGAACTCGATCGCTTTGGGTCGGTTTACGTGTTGGGACAAACATCCAGTCCAGCAGGGATGCCGCCGGTTAATGTGAACTATTCTAATGCCAATTCAGGGCAGTTCATTGTAAAAATGAATAACGCATTAAACACATTGGAGTATCGTACCTTATTTGGAAATGGTAGTGGTAATTTCAATATTTCGCCTTCCGCATTTCTCGTAGATGTATGTGGAAATGTATATGTTTCCGGCTGGGGGGCAAATATTTTACAGAATAATCCGCTAACAGGAATGCCGGTCACTGCCAATGCATTTCAACCCGGAAGCGGAGATGGATTTAATTTTTACCTCATTGTTTTCTCCCGAAATATTGATAACCTTCTTTACGCTACTTATTTCGGTGGTAATCAAAGTCGCGAGCATGTCGACGGTGGCACAAGTCGTTTTGATGCCAATGGTGTAGTTTACCAATCTGTTTGTGCAGGTTGTGGTAGCAATGATGATTTTCCAACAACGCCCGGTGTATGGTCCAATATCAATTTGTCAACCAATTGCAATAATGGTGTTTTCAAATACGATATGGAAATTGAACCGGAAGCGGATTTTGTAACGGATAAACTCGAAGGCTGTTCGCCTCTTACTATTCAGTTTGATAATACCAGTCCATTGTATTCAGAATTCTTATGGGATTTTGGAGGAGGCGATACAACTTCTACAATTGTCAATCCGGTCTACACTTTTACCACTCCCGGAACATTCACAGTATATCTTATTGTTCGCGATTCCATTTGTCTCTTGCTGGATACTGCAGAAAAAGTAATCACTGTATATCCTCCCTTACAGTTGTTTACTTCCGATACTGTAATCTGCTCTCCGCAAACGGTTGCACTTCTTGCAAATTCGAATGGTACGTCAACGAATTTTTACTGGTCAAGCAACGGTAATTTTTCCGACACATTGAATGCGCCGATAACGGATAGTACATTGAGTGTATTTGTTTCGGGTACTACCAATTATTATGTCAATGTTGCAAATACCTGGTGTTCTTATATCGATACTGTAACCGTATTTGTTCCTGATCTTGATATTTCACTTACATCAATAACCGGAATTTGTACGGGAGATACGGTTGCCTTAATCGTTACGAACAATACACCTTTATTTCCATTAAGCTACAATTGGTTTCCCGATTCACTTATTCTATCCGGCGATGGATCTCCAACGGTATTGGTAAGTCCGGATTATGATAACTGGATCTACGTAACGGGAACCACAGCAGAAGGCTGTACTATTGAGGATTCAACATTTATTAACGTAGATGGACCACCAACGGGATTGGTTTCAGCTACTGCTGATCAATACGCAATTCTTGCAGGAGCAAGCACCGTTTTACATGCACAACCCAACGGGTATTCGTATACCTGGTCACCTGCTTCTACACTTGATAATCCCAATTCACAACACCCCACAGCTACTCCAGCAGAAACAACCATTTATACTGTTACTATTTCCAACGGAGGATGTTCATTGTCCGATACTGTAATGGTTCGTATTGTAGAGATTTTCTGTGGTGAGCCGAATATTTATATTCCCAACGCATTTACACCCAATGGCGATGGTGAGAATGATATTCTTTTTGTTCGTGGAAACAATATCACAAAACTTGTTTTCAGGGTGTACGATCGTTGGGGAGAAAAAGTATTTGAAACCTTTGATCAAACCATTGGTTGGGATGGACGTTTTCAAGACCGGGATTGTGATCATGCCGTATTCGTTTGGTACCTGGAGGCCGATTGTCTGGGAGGAGATAAATTCTTTAAAAAGGGTAACACTACCTTGATCCGATAAAGGAATTTGCTTTCTGAACCTGCTTTCAGAATTAATTCATGATCAGCATAGTGGTATAACCTCCAAAAATCATAAACAACATAAATGCCTGCCAGCGATCGAGGTGGTTTTTTTTGCCAATAAACATTCCTCCGAAAAGCATCAGTGTTCCAATTGCAAGAAGGTAAATATCATAATTGAAATTGCTTTCGTAGTGGATAGGACTAATCAATGATGACACTCCCAAAACAAGAAAAATATTAAAGATGTTGGATCCAATTACATTTCCCATTGCGATGTCGCTTTTCTTTTTCAAAGCGGCAACAACAGAGGTTACTAACTCCGGTAATGATGTTCCGGCTGCTATTATGGTTAATCCAATAACTTTCTGACTCATTCCCCATGCTGTAGCAAGCACAATGGCATTGTCAACTACCAGTTTTCCTCCGTAAATAAGTCCTGCCAATCCTGCAGCAATTAATGCAATTATAATGGGTCCTGATTTTTCTTTGATTCCGGGATCGGTGGTAGGCTGATCCGTTTTGGGTTGTTTGATTACATATACCAAAAACAGACAAAAGAAAACAAGAAGCACAAAACCTTCAATGCGATTGATTGATCCCGTGCCTTCAAAAATGGACTCGTTTGCAAATAGGAAAAGCAATAAGAGGGCAAACAACGAAATGGGGATTTCTTTCCAAATTGTGCTATGCTGAACTACTATAGGTGTAATCATACCTGCAAGCCCAAGAATGGCAAACAAGTTGAACATATTGCTCCCAACAATATTTCCCAAAACGATG
>JBKBUQ010000246.1:0-3324 GCA_046289975.1 Flavobacteriales bacterium
GGCGGGTAGAATTTGCTCCCAATATGAATTGGAAAGGTGTTGTTCCTCTTGCCGATCTTTTTCAAAAGCAATTTGATGTTAAGGCAATTGTCACCAATGACGCGAATGCAGCTGCCATTGGAGAAATGCTTTTTGGTGCAGCAAAAGGAATGAATGATTTTTTATTTATTACGCTGGGTACCGGACTTGGGAGCGGAATTGTTGCTAACGGAGAAATGATCTATGGACATGATGGATTTGCCGGTGAAATAGGTCATGTTATTATGGATGTCAATGGTAGAATCTGCGGATGCGGACGTAAAGGGTGCCTGGAAACGTATTGTTCGGCAACAGGAATCCTGAAAACGTATATTGAATTAAAATTGGCAGGCATGCGAAACGAATCGGATGCTCAATTATTCAGTAAGGAGACCATCGATGGAAAATACATATTTCAACGTGCGGAAGAGGGGGAGGTTGAAGCTCTCGAAGCTTTCAATAAAACAGGAAAAATACTGGGACTTGCTTTAGCAAATTGTGTGGCATTTACTTCTCCGCAGGCGATTTTCCTTTTTGGGGGATTGGCACAAGCAGGTGAATTGATTTTTGAACCTACCCGAAAGAATTTTGAAGCTAATCTGTTGAATATATACAAAGGAAAAATATCAATTCTTCCTTCCGGATTGAATGAAAGTGATGCTGCAATTTTAGGTGCAGCTTCATTGGTGTTTAAATACAATTCATGATGCTACGTGGTTTTTGTTTTTTTTTCCTCTATACTATTTTAGCAAATTGTACCAAGGCTGCTTTTGATCGACCTTCGATTATACCTGAGCCAACACTGGCAATCGCTTACAATTCCCAGCCTTCCGTTCGTATTATTCCATTAACACCGATCGTTGTTAAAAATAAAAAGTTTCTACCCTATGCATATCGGTTGCAGTCTTTTCTTTCGGTTTGGATGAAATGGAAACCGGACGTAGTTGTCGAGAACAAAAAGGTGAAGGGAGTAATGATTCTATTGGAACCATCTCTGAAGGATTCGACAGGTAGCTATCAAATCACATCCGATCAGAAAGGTGTTGTCTTAAAATTTAACCGAGGTAGTTTTTCTTATGCCTTTGCCAGTTTTACGCAATTATTAATGCAATACCGCTCTGGTAACCTTGTAGATTTTCCCACAACTTTCGTAATAGATCAGCCACGGTTTTCCTGGAGAGGAATGCACCTGGATGTTTCACGGCACTTTTTCCCCGTTTCATTTGTTAAGCGATATATCGATCTGCTTTCATTTTATAAAATGAATGTGTTTCACTGGCACCTGACAGATGATCAAGGCTGGAGGATCGAGATTAAAAAATATCCGCGTCTCACTTCAGTAGGGGGGTGGAGAAACGGGTCGATGCTCGGTCATTACAACGAACATCGATATGATACCATTCGTTATGGTGGATTTTACACCCAGGATGAAATTCGCGAAGTAGTTGCCTATGCCACAGAGCACGGTGTTACAGTTGTCCCTGAAATTGAAATGCCCGGACATGCCATGGCTGCACTTGCTGCATATCCTGAATTCTCCTGCACCCGGGGAAAATTTGAAGTTGGAAAAACCTGGGGAGTGTATGATGATGTGTTTTGCACCAGGGATTCTGTTTTTAATTTTCTCGAAGACGTATTGTCGGAAGTGATCACACTGTTTCCATCCAAATACATTCATATCGGCGGAGATGAGGTTCCCAAAACTAGATGGAAAGCGTGCAGTCATTGTCAGCAAAGGATGAAGGATGAAAAACTCAAAGACGAACACGAATTGCAGAGTTATTTTATCCGAAGAATTGAACGGTTTGTAAATGCAAAAGGGCGACAGATCATCGGCTGGGATGAAATTCTTGAAGGTGGTTTGGCACCCAATGCGGCAGTGATGAGCTGGAGAGGTGAAGAAGGTGGTATTGCTGCTGTAAATGAAAATCACTTTGCGGTTATGACACCCGGTTCGCATTGTTATTTCGACCATTACCAATCCTATCCTGCCGGGGAGCCGGTGGCGATTGGTGGATTAACAACCGTACAGAAAGTGTATTCGTACGAACCTATTCCCGCTCAACTGGAAGAATCAAAACACAAATTCATTTTAGGTGCGCAAGGCAATGTCTGGACAGAATACATCAATACTCCTGCTGACGTAGAGTACATGATTCTCCCGCGAATGCTGGCTTTATCGGAAGTGCTTTGGTCGGGTCGGGAAAACCGAAACCTTGCGGTATTTTTGGGAAAGATTCAAGTTCATTTTTCCTGGTTCAAAAATTCGGGAATTAATTTTTCTGAGTCAGTTTATAAAACAACACTTCGTGTGCATCCGGCTCCAAATGGAATATTGGGTGAAGTTTTAGGAGAAACTTCATTAGGCAAGTTGAGTTATTCAATGGTTCCCATGTATACTGGTTCAGCAAGAAATCCGGTTTCAGATACGTCAATTTTTTATACAAAACCATTTTTAATAACGAAAGAATCTCATGTACAAACCTGGTTAACTTTGTTTTCAGGTGAGAAGAAGTTGATTTCTGAACAAAAGGTTTTTGTCCACAAAGCAAGTTCGAAAAATGTGACCATGCAGCCTCAACCATCAAAACGTTACAAAGGCATTGGAAGTTTTACACTTGTCGACGGAATTTTTGCTCAGCTTCCACGGATCAATGATCAATGGCTGGCTTGGTCGGGAGAAGATGTTGTTCTTACTATTGACCTTGGCGGCGAAGAAACCATTGAAGAGATCACATTAGGTTCATTGGAGGACCATACCAACCGGATTTGGTTGCCGGAAAAAATTGTACTGGAAGTTTCTGATCGTGGTGAGCAGTTTAAAAAAATAGCGGAGTATCCCGGTAAAATGGATTTGCGGGGTAAACGAGAGTTTTATATTCGATTTCAGGTAATCAATACGCGCTATATTCGATTGAACATCAAAAACCCCGGAAAGATCCCCGGAAGTTTCCCGGGTGAAGGGAAGGAGTGTTGGATGTTTTTTGATGAAATCATGATTCGATAATTCAAATGTGATGTATTTTTCCTTATGAGCGACAGAAGAAAATTTTTGAAAAATTCGGCGATCGGATTGGCCGGACTTGCCGCAGGCTCAGTTGCTGTGGAGAAATTAATTCCAGCATCCGGAAAAAAGAATCCGAAAAAATTTCCATTGGTTCTTTCCACCTGGAGTTTTGGATTGAACGCGAATGAAGAAGCTTGGAAAATTTTGTCGGCAGGCGGACGTGCATTGGATGCGGTTGAGCAGGGTGTTCGTCTGGTAGAAGCTGATCCGGAAGAACGCTCAGTTGGTTACGGTGGTAG
>JBKBUQ010000247.1:0-3310 GCA_046289975.1 Flavobacteriales bacterium
CTCCTGCAGGAGTTCCGCTTAGTACAACAGGAATGGGTTGGTCGCAAACAATCTGATCAACTCCTGCATTTACAATAGGCAATGCATTAACAGTTGCCAATAAATTTCCGGTATTCGAACAACCGTTTCCATCCGTAAACGAATAGGTGAGGTTATGAACTCCCACACCCGCAAGCGCAGGATCGAAGGTGAGTCCGCTAACACCACTACCCGACCATATTCCCCCAAGTGGTGTAGCATTCAGATTTTGAACGACTGCATCACTACAAACATTAATTGGTGCTCCGGGATTGATCACCGGAAGAGGATTCACTGTAACATCCAATGTTCCGCTGGTTGCACAGGTTCCGGTTCCCAACGTATAGATTAAAGTGAATGTACCAACTGTAGAAGGAGAAAATACTCCTGCAGCACTCACACCGGTACCCGACCACACTCCTCCTGCAGGATTTGCAGTAACGTTGATGGGGACTGCATTCAAACATACCGACTGATTCGCGCCCATCACAACAGGAACCGGATCATTAACGGTGATACTCGCATCATCGGTGGATGTACATCCGTTTCCATCGGTAAAGGAATAGGTCATCACAAATACACCAACGGTAGATGGCGTAAAAAATCCGCCGGAAGTAATTCCTGTTCCACTCCATGTTCCGCCGGCCGGTGTTCCATTCAGTTGTTCTCCGATGGGCTGATTACAAAGCGTTAAATCAGGACCTGCATTTACAATCGGCGCAGGATTTACTGTTACGGTTGTTGTAGCCTGCGCACTGCATCCTGCTGTTGTTCCTGTGAGAGTATAGGTTGTAGTGGCAGCCGGTGAAACGTTCAATGTTGCATTCGTTCCTACATTTCCTGTTCCGTCGTTCCACACATACGTTGTTGCACCGTTACCCGTGAGCAGAACCGATTGTCCGGCGCAAATCGATGGATTAACCGGCAAAATGGACACAACAGGTGCCGGATTAATCACTACATTGGTGGATGCGGAAGATCCTGCACAACCGTTAACCGTTGCAAATACCGAATACGATCCGGAATTAGCGACGGTAACATTGGTGATGGATGGATTTTGAGTTGTCGAAGTAAATCCGTTCGGACCACTCCACTGGTAATTGGCATTGGCAATGTTCGAAGCCGTTAAATCAAGCGTTGCACCTTCACACAAAGGCGAATTGCTTCCTGCAACGGGTGCAGGAGGTGCTGCTGTTATGGTTAAGGGCTGAGTAGCGTTTGTTGTTCCACAAATGTTCGTTGCAGAAACAGTGATTGTTGGATTTCCCGCTGCTGCAAAACTAACTGATCCTGGAATCTCCTGATTGAATGTTGCCGGAACGCCTCCGGGAAATGTCCAGCTGTAAGCAGTTATCGGCGCTGTACAATCCAGAAAAGTTGCTGTTGGACTAATACTTTGTCCTGCGCAGATATTGGGCAATGCAGGGAAAGTGATTTCAGGTACTTTGTGAACCGTTACCGTTTGATTGAAGGTAAATGTTCCACACGAATTGATCAATTGCAAAGTTACAGTATAGGTACCCTGCGAATTAAATGTGATCTGCGGTTGCCAGCTGTTGGCATTGGTTCCATTGGTAAAACTAAATGCTCCGCTGGCAGGCGTGCAAGGTGATCCATTAAACGTTACCACCCAGTTCCAATTCACATCACAGGACAATGATGTATCCGACAAGTTGGAAATGTTACTGACAAGTGGCACACAACCCGATGAAGGTGACAAAGTAAAATTAGGAACAGGAGGAGCTTCGATGCAAACGGTACGGGTCATGGTTGTTGTACCACAACCGTTGCTGGTGCTTAAGGTAACAGTATAAGAACCGGGCGAGGTATAAGTATGGGTTTGAGGTGCGTTGGTAAACACTGTTGTATTGGGCGTTCCATCTCCCCATTGCCAAACATGCACTGTACTCTGACTACAAGATGCATTAAATCCGGCTACAGATGTATTAATGAAGGTTACAGCAGAGTTAACACATGCCGGAATGGGAGACGCTGAGAAATTGGCCTGAGGCGCAGTATAAACACGGATGGGAGTAACAGTTGCAGTAGAGCTATCGCAGCTGTTGCGTGCAGTAATGGAAAACGTATAAGCCCCACCGGCAGAGCTACAGGAAGATTGAGTATAGGTATGACAAACGGTTGCAGGTGGTGGGTGCGTAAAAATATCTTCCGGAGAACCATCTCCATAATTTACTCGGTATGTAGTGGAAGAGTGATTACCGGCGAAACTGGACAAGGGGAAACATAATGTAATAGGTCCGCAACCATTGGTATTTCCCGGATTGGAAACTCCGATGGCAGGATTGGTGATATTGGAAACGAATTGAGTAAATGTATTCGCACAACCATTGGTACCGGTTACGGTGTAGGTTAGCGTATAAATACCCATTGTAGAATACGTATGTGTTACCGAACCCGCAGGAAAAGTTCCGGCACCGGCAACAAAATCCGGAGTCCCATCACCCCAATTGATCACATAAGAATTATTGGTAGTTGGATTAGTATTATCGAAAACCTCCATATTGAAAATGGAACCATCGCAATTGCGAAACGAAGTAAAGGGATCGATCAGTTCGGGAGCAGGAGATTGATTAACGGTGACGTTTTGTGTGGTGGTGTGTGTGCAACCGGTTGAACTCGTAACGGTGAGAGATACGGTAAACGTTTGTGTCCCGTTACCCGGCGCAACGAATGTATGCGTGGGATTCATCTGCGTGGATGTATTGGCCGAACCACTGGCAGGATCGCCAAAATTCCATTGAAAGCTTGAACCCGCCAAAGGTGTAGATGTATTTGCAAATACAACCGGAATACTTGAACAGGAATTATTCGGGGAAAAGGTAAACGATGCAGTTGCTCCCTGCGTTACATTCACGTTTACGTTGTCATTATCGGTGTTGTTTCCGTCATCAACAGTTAAGGTATAGGTGGTGCTGGTGGTTGCAGTACAAACAGGATTTGGACAATTCGTACAGGACAATCCTGTTGCAGGCGACCATGAATAGGTATAAGAACCCGTTCCGCCGGTAGCAGCAGGAGTTGCGCCAAGGGTGGTTGAAGCACCGGAGCAGATGTTTTTATTCGGACCTGCATTCGCGTTTAAGGGTTGAGCGAAGGATTCCGTAATCGAAAACAGAAAGAAAATGGCTATAGCAAGGCAGCGCAACATAATAAAGGTTCCATGGCAAACATCGTACAATTGCCTATGATCCAAACTACGGTATTCACCCTAATTTGCGATCCAATATCATGATTTAAATCAGATTTAGTTCAGAAAACGCATATGCCAGGA
>JBKBUQ010000248.1:0-3300 GCA_046289975.1 Flavobacteriales bacterium
CGTCGCTGCAGATTTTATAGCCTTGTTTTTCGTAAAAACCGACCGCTGATGCGCGGGCGTGCATGGTGAGGCGTTTGTAGCCGCGGTCGCGGGCAATGTTTTCGGCAAACATCATCAGTACCCGCCCTATTCCCTTACCCTGAAGTCCGGCATAAACCGCCATTTGTCTTAAACGTACAGTCTGAGGACCGTCTTCGGTTAGCATACAGCATCCTTCCAGCTTTTCTTCATCGAAACAGCCAATTAATATATCATTACGCTCTTTTGCCAGGTCTTCCATGGTAAAGCTGAGTCCCAGGGGCTTACGCAGAATCTGATAGCGTAATTCTACCATTTGCTGGTACTCTTTTGAGCCGTGATCAATGAGTTTTAGTGCCATAATGAGAATAAAGGACGTACAAGATAGGAATCATTTTTAATATCTGGAGGGAGTCCGAAAGTCCGGGAGTCCAGGAGTCCGGAAGACGAAAACCAGGTGTTTTAAGATGAATATTGGCGCAATCAATATAAAAACGCTCTTTCTTCCGGACTTTCCGACTCCCGGACTTCCGGTCTTCTTCCCTGTGGAAACAAATATGCCCGAAAAGATTGCTTATTTGACAAAAAGTATATTTTTGCGGCTGTAACAAAAACTTTTTACAATGTCAGACATCGCAACAAGAGTTAAGAAAATCATAGTTGACAAGTTAGGGGTTGACGAGGCCGAGGTTACCAATGAGGCTTCTTTTACCAACGATCTCGGTGCCGATTCACTGGATACCGTTGAGTTGATTATGGAATTCGAAAAAGAATTCAACATCTCTATTCCTGATGAGCAGGCAGAAACCATCACCACCGTTGGTCAGGCTGTTGCTTACCTGGAAGAACATGCCAAGTAAGAATTAATTTTATTTAAGGAATAATTTTACATCCGCCTTATTGCGGCTTCGGCCTCGAAAGGCGGATGTTCACTTAAACAGGTTTTGATCATGGAATTAAAGCGCGTTGTTGTTACCGGAATTGGCACCCTCACCCCGTTAGGAAATAACCTTGAAGATTATTGGACGGCGTTGATCAATGGTGTACCCGGAGCTGATAACATTACTTTATTTGATGCATCCAAATTCAAAACACGTTTTGCATGTGAGATCAAAGGCTTCGATCCAACACTCTTTATGGATCGTAAAGAAGCCCGTAAAACAGACCGTTTTGCACAACTCGCTATCGCTGCCAGTGAAATGGCCGTTTCCGATGCGGGTATTTCCAAAGACAATGTAGATATTGACCGCGTAGGCGTAATTTTTGCAAGTGGTATAGGTGGACTTACCACTTTCCAGGAAGAAGTGATCAACTTTGCAAAGGGCGATGGAACACCACGCTTCAATCCCTTTTTCATTCCTAAAATGATCCTGGATATTGCTGCCGGACTTATCTCCATGCGTCATGGATTTCGCGGACCTAACTACGCAGTAGTGAGTGCCTGCGCATCCAGTACCAATGCTATTATCAGCGCAGTAGATACCATTCGCCTGGGTAAGGCAGATATTATTGTTTCAGGTGGCGCAGAAGCCGTTATCAGTGAAGCCGGACTTGGTGGTTTTAATGCCATGAAAGCCATGAGCGAACGTAACGATGACCCTAAAACAGCCAGCCGTCCTTACGATAAGGACCGCGATGGTTTTGTAATGGGAGAAGCAGCCGGTGCACTTATCCTGGAAGAATATGAACATGCCATCAAACGTGGCGCAAAAATCTATTGCGAAATTGCAGGTGGTGGCGCAACAGCAGATGCATATCATCTTACCGCTCCGCACCCTGAAGGACTAGGCGCGCGCAATGTAATGTTTGCTGCTTTGAAAGATGCTGGTATGCGTGCCGATGAAATTGATTATATCAATACCCACGGAACATCTACCCCATTAGGAGATGGAGCAGAAGTAAAAGCAATTACCGAAGTATTTGGTGAACACGCCTACAACCTCAATATCAGCGCAACCAAATCTATGACAGGTCACTGTCTGGGAGCAGCAGGAGTAATTGAGGCTATAGCCTGTATTAAAAGTGTGATGCACGACATCATACCGCCAACTATTAACCATTTTACCGATGACCCGGAACTTGATCCTAAATTGAATTTTACCTTCAATAAGGCACAACAAAAAACCGTAAGAGCCGCTTTAAGCAATACATTTGGTTTCGGAGGGCATAATGCCTGTGTAATCGTGAAAAAATATACAGCCTAAGATTTGTGCAGTTTTTAAAACGACTTTTTTCATCCAAATCGTCAGACGCTTCTTTTGAGGCACAACTGAAAAATGTATTGGGCCTAAAACCCGGTAACCTGCTTATTTATCGTACAGCCCTCAGTCACCGTTCGGTAAAAGATACCCCGGAAGAAAATAATGAACGCCTCGAATACCTTGGTGATGCGGTTCTAAGTGCCGTTGTTGCCGACTATCTTTTTAAAAGATATCCATATAAAGGCGAAGGCTTTCTAACAGAAATGCGCAGTAAAATGGTTAACCGCCAGCAACTGAACGATATCGCCCTTAAAATGGGTCTGCGCAAGCTTACCTTCTACAACAAATTCGACAATTCCCTCAAAGGAAGTCAGATATTCGGAAATACACTCGAAGCAGTTGTTGGTGCGGTGTACCTTGATAAAGGGTACGAGAAAACACAACACTGGGTACTCAAGCAGATTGTTATTCCACACATGTTTGTAGACGATCTGGAATCGGTTGACATTAACCTGAAAAACAAACTAATCGGCTGGGCAAGTAAACACGGACGTACACTTACTTTCGACCTGGCAGACGAAAAAATGGAAGGCTCCCGCCGCCTCTTCACCATTCATATCATACTAGACGGCGAACTTCTTTCCGTCGGCAAAGGCTATAATAAAAAAGACGCCTCCCAGGTTGCCGCGCAAGCAGCGGTAGAGAAGTTGGGGCTGCAATAGAAACAGAGAAATAAGGAACATGAAATAAGAAATCAGAAAGGGTAATTACTTTCATATTTCATGTTCCTTATTCCTTATTTCTCTGTTCCTTTTGCTTCCTGATACATTCAATCTACACCCCATTCTTTCCGTCGGCAAAGGCTGCAATAGAAACAGAGAAATAAGGAACATGAAATAAGAAATCAGAAAGGATAACTACTTTCATATTTCATGTTCCTTATTCCTTATTTCTCTGTTCCTTTTGCTTCTTGACACAGCTCAATCTACACCCCATTCTTTCCATCGGCAAAGGCTGCAATAGAAACAGAGAAATAAGGAACATGAAATAAGAAATCAGAAAGGATAACTACTTTCATATT
>JBKBUQ010000024.1:0-25105 GCA_046289975.1 Flavobacteriales bacterium
ATTTGTACTTCTTGCGAAGATCCATAATCGGTTTCATATCCACCTCATTAAAAGTTGTCAACATAGCTGTATCATTCTTCACACTCACCAATCTCTCAGCAATCTTTTTACGAAGCGTTGTCATTTTTTTACGCTCCTGCTCTCGTGCACCACCAAATGCAGGTTTGTCATAAGAGAAACCAAGTGTAAGCGCATTTTGCACATCCTGTTTGGTAACTCTTCCTCCAGGACCTGATCCTTGAACCTGCGAAGAAGAAATTCCTTTTTCATCCATTAATTTTTTTGCTGCAGGCGAAGGGTGACCTGTTGCATAGGATTTCTCCTGGGCAACCGGCATAGGATTAGGAACCGGTTCCGATTTCTTTTCCTCCTTTTTAGTTTCTGCTTTTGGTGCTTCTGTTTTAGGTTTAGCTTCACCTTTCACAGAACTATCAACAGAACAAATGATCTGCCCTACTTTAACAGTATCACCTTCGGCGGCCATAATTTTAAGCTGACCGGATTCTTCAGCGTTTACGGTTAGCGTTGCTTTATCGGAATCAATTTCGCAAAGCTCATCATCTTTTTCAACGAATTCGCCATCTGATTTTATCCAGCGTGCGATTACTACTTCAGTGATTGATTCGCCGGGACTCGGTACTTTATGTTCAATGATTGCCATTGGTTAGGGTGTATGTACTTGATTAAAAATTTATTTTACAGATTCTTTCTTTTTGGATTTGCTTTCCGCAACCGGATTTACTGCTCCGAATACCTTGGCAAAAATCTCTTCGCTTTGTGCATTATGGAGTTTAGCATAACCTGTAGCCGGACTCGCGCTTTCTTTTCTGCCGATGTATGTAAGATTTAAATCTTTCATTTTTTTCATCACAAAAGTATAAGCGCCCATATTCTCAGCCTCTTCCTGTAACCAGCAAATCTCCTTGGCATTGGAATATTTGGATAGAATAGTAGCGATTTGTTTTGCAGGCCAGGGATAAAGCTGCTCTATTCGAACAAACGCAACATCTTTACTGCCTAATTGTGCTTTGCGCTCCATCATTTCATAATAGATTTTACCGGAACACAATACAAGTTTCCTTACATCAGCAGCTTTAACGGAAACATCATCAATTACCTCCTGAAATCCACCAGTAGTAAAATCCTTCAATGAAGAAACGCAAGTAGGAAAACGAAGCAACTTTTTAGGCGTAAAACAAATTAATGGTTTACGGAATTCACGTTTTATTTGTCGGCGTAAAACATGGAACTGATTTGCAGGAGTAGTTGCATTTACAATTTGCATATTGTTCTCGGCACACATTTGCAGGAAACGTTCCATTCGTGCAGAAGAGTGTTCAGGTCCTTGTCCTTCATAACCATGCGGTAGTAAAACCACAAGGCCATTCATCCTTCTCCACTTGTATTCAGCCGATGAAATATACTGGTCAATAATAATTTGAGCACCGTTAAAGAAATCTCCAAATTGCGCTTCCCATATTGTCAGAGCATTCGGGGCTGCCATTGCATACCCATACTCAAAACCAAGCACACCGTATTCGCTCAAATGGGAATTAAATATGCGCAATTGACCTTTCGCCCCAAAATTGTTCAATGGAGTATATTCTTCTTCTGAATCTTCAACTTTAATCACTGCGTGACGATGTGAAAACGTGCCGCGCTCTACATCCTGACCAGAGAAACGTACATGATGCCCTTCATGCATTAAGGTGGCGTAGGCCATTAGTTCACCCATTGCCCAATCGTACTGGTCATTGGCAATCATGGTTTTTCTGTCTTCAAAAAGTTTCTGGATCTTATTGAAGAAATTCATCCCTTCGGGTAATGAAACTATTTTTTGGGCTATATCTAAAAATACTTTTTTGTCAATTGCAGTATCCGGTGATTTATCAAACGCATCGGGCGTAGCCATCTTTACTCCGGCCCATTGCCCTTCAAGGAAAGAAGTGATTTTCGCCTTTTCAGTTTGTTTGGCTTCATTGAGCATTCCCTCCAGCAGATCCTTAAAGCTCCGTTCCATATCTTTGGCCATACCGGCTTCGATCGAGCCCTGTTCAACAAGTTTTTTCACGTAGATCTCACGTGGATTCGGATGGCGCTGAATGGCTTTATAAAGAACAGGCTGGGTAAAGCGTGGCTCATCCCCTTCATTGTGTCCGTATTTTCTATAACAGAGAATATCAATGAAAACATCACGATGAAATTTCTGACGGAATTCCATTGCCAGTTTCGCAACAAAAACTACTGCCTCAACATCATCACCGTTAACGTGGAAAACAGGAGATAATGTAACTTTTGCAACATCCGTGCAATAAGTTGATGAACGAGCATCGAGATAGTTTGTCGTAAATCCAACCTGATTATTAACTACAAGGTGAACAGTACCACCCACGCGGTATCCATCCAATTGCGACATCTGAATCACCTCATACACGATTCCCTGACCTGCAACAGCTGCGTCACCATGAATCAAGACCGGACAAACTGAATTTTCATCTCCATTATGAAGATTATCCATTTTTGCTCGTGTGATCCCCTCTACAATGGCGTCAACTGTTTCCAGGTGCGATGGATTGGGAGTAAGCGAAATATGTACCTTTTTACCATTATTGGAAGTTTGGTCGCTTGAATAACCCAGGTGATATTTTACATCTCCGTCAAAAAGTGAATCCTCCGATAAACGTCCCTCAAATTCTGTGAAAATATCGCGGTATGTTTTATTCAGAATATTTGCGAGAACATTTAGTCTGCCACGATGCGCCATTCCTACAACGTAATCTTTAATGCCAAGATCCGCTCCGGTTTCCATCAACATATCCATAGCAGGAATCAGAGACTCACCACCTTCAAGTGAAAATCGTTTTTGACCTACGAATTTAGTAGCAAGAAAATTTTCAAAAACTACTGCTTGATTTAGCTTGTTGAGAATTGTCTTCTTTTCATCAACAGAAAATGAAGGTGTGTTTTTACTGCCCTCCATTTTTTCACGCAACCAATCAATTACCTCCGGTTGACGCATGTACAAATACTCAACGCCAATACTCTGGCAATAGGTTTGATCCAAATGCGCAACGATATCCTTGAGTTTTGCAGCCCCAATTCCAATCTGAGCTCCGGCCTGAAATACCTTTTCAAGATCCGATTGGGCCAAGCCAAAATTCTCAATATCGAGCGTAGGCGTATACTTTCTTCTGTCGCGAACCGGGTTTGTTTTTGTAAACAAATGTCCACGCTGCCGGTAAGCATGAATCAGGTTCATGACCTTAATCTCTGCCGTTACGTTCTCCGGTAAAACACCACTGTCTTCAAAATTTGTACGCGCAAACTCAAAACCTTCAAAAAACTTTTTCCATCCGTGTTCCAAAGAATCTGGATTGGAAAGATAACGTGAATACATCTCCTCAATTGCATCCGGGTGTGCATTGCTCAGGTACGAATAATTGTCCATTTCACTGTGTTTGGACGACAAATTTACGCTTTTCCCCTATACAAAAACACAGGAAGACAATCTTCAGGACCCGAGGCAATATCCTGTATAACAGATAATTAATAAACAAACCGGCGATTCATTCCAGCTTATGAATCCGGATTGAATCGCCAGGTCAAATTTCAAAATGAAATCAAAGCTTGAACTGAATTGGCAATACCATCTCAACATTCACCTTTTTTCCTCCTTTTTCACCGGGAGTCCAGTCAGGCATTTCTTTCACAACGCGCATAGCTTCAGCATCCAAACTTGCTTCGACACCTGAAGCAATTTTTACATCTTTTATTTTTCCTGTCTTGTCCACTACAAACTTAACAACCACTTTCCCTTCCTTGCCGGCAATTCGCGCAGATTCCGGGTAGTTGATGCTTCCTGAAAGATATTTCATCATTGCATCCTGACCACCGGGATAAACTGGATAAACATCAGGTTGATTCTCCACATCAACAAGCGGAACCTGAGATTCTGATTTTGAACCCGGTGGTTGCTCCTGAGCAGCAAATGCTACCATAGCAACCCATGAAAAAAGCACGATAGTTGCAAACACAATTCTTGTCCCGGCAAAAGCGGAACTTTTTTTTGTCATCATCATAAAACGATTTTTTAAGGTTAAACTTCCAAATGAATGCGACCCGGTTAAGGGTCGGAATCCTGTTGCCTTTTCAAATAAACATTCTTTGTATTCTATAACTCCAAATACCTTTAATACATATTGATCTGCCTGGAACTCATGGATCTTTTTTAATTCGCGGTTAAAAATCCACACAAACGGACTAAACCAAAATAATCCAGTTACTATTTCACTGACAATTAAATCAAAATAATGGTGCATTTGAACATGGGCCGATTCATGCGCAAGAACCATTTCATCGTTTTGATCCTTTTCTGCCAATATTATTATTCGGAAAAAGGAAAAACTAAATGACCCATTCCAAACTCTTAATCCATGTGCAATTTTCTTTGTTCGAAACACAACAAAGAAAACCGTCCTTAAAAACCCTACTAGTTTTAATCCAATCACAATCGTGACACTCCAGAACATAATAGCAGACCAGGATAAACTTTGTAATTTACTTCCGGCATAAACAGTAACAGGTTCAAATTCATAAAAGAATAAGTGCCCACCTGATTCACTGGTCAGGAAGCTTCCCTCTACAAACGGAAGTATTAAAGGCACCAATAATGCACCTATCATCCAAACTCTCCTTAGTGAAAAAAGAGGTTCTGATTTAATGATTAAATAAGCCAATAAAATAACACCCTGACAAAGCAACACCTTTGTCAGCCATTCGATTGTGTAAATCATACTCGGATTATTTTTTCTTTTTCTTCTTTTTCTTTTCTGACTTCTTGCCTTTTCGGATATCCTTCACAAGATCATCAATATCACCCAGCGAAACCTGTCCTTGTTCCACAAAAAAGGACAACAAGTTTTTGAAAGAATTGCCAAAATAACCTTTCATCATAGATTTTACGGTAGATTTCAGGTATTCTTCCTTTTCCACTGCAGGAAAATATTCATGCGTTTTTCCATGTGCTTTGTGCTTAACAAATCCTTTAGTTTCAAGAATGCGAACAATAGTTGACACTGTATTATAAGCAGGGCGAGGAGCAGAAAATTCGGCAAGAATGTCTTTTACAAATCCGGATTCTATTTTCCATAAAATTTGCATTATCTCTTCTTCAGCTCGGGTGAGTTCTTTCTTTTTCTTCATGGAAATAAAATTATAACTATATTCATAGTTAAATGAACAATTTGCACTGAAATGAAGAAACGGTCGCTCTCAAACAGATTAACGGATATTCTCCTGTAGTTTATCGTATTCATTTCGGCCTCGCTCAAGGTCCTCAAGAATGTTTTCACGCAAAACCAACATATTGGCAATCAAGCGAGAACGTCGTAAGAATAATGAAAAATAATACCACCTTTTACGGATGTGAATAAATCTGCGCCAATAGCGAAAAGCAAATAGACCACTTATTGGGAGCAGGAGCACATATGTGAAAGTCAGGATAACATCTTGAAAATAATGTTGTATAAAAATGATTTGAACTAAATAAAACAATAGAAAAATAAACGTTCCGCTCACCATCATGATCGCTCCAACAAATTGGGGCTCTGCTTTCAGCAACCGGGAAATTTGGTAGGGAATCTTATAAGGGAGATAGTTGTTAATGGCGCCAAATACAAATAATGGAAATCCAATTACAAAATAGGCCACCCAAAACAAAGCCTGCAGCATGACGGGTAGCTTACGATCAGTACCTCGAATAATTCTGTCCTCCAGGTTCAATCGCTCCAACATCTGAAAATAGTGATCGATCTTATGCTTTGTTATCTCCACACGCTCAGGTTGCTGTTCCATGAAAAAATGAATCCGCTCTGTGATCATCTTAGAAACTTCAAGCCCCTTATCAATCATTCTGTCACTATACCCCATCTCATGCAGCAGTTTCGACTTGTAAATGGTTTCCACACGCGAAACAAACAGATCCACCGCTTCATCCTGAATATCCACTACCAACGATTCAAGCCGCAATCTGATCTCTTCTGTTAAGGCCTTTGAGGCTTGTACTTCATCACTGAGGTACATGTCGCGGTATTTCCTGACTTCAATGGGATCACCAATGCGAATCACCAAATCTGACTGAAATTTGTGTGGATCGGAATACGTTAATCCAACCGGAACAATGCGGCAATTGAGATTGAAATCTCGTTCCTCCTCAGCCCCAAGAGCCATTCGTGCGGCACCGGTTTTTATCTCTTTGAGTTTTCTGTCGGTTATGGAAATCCCCTCCGGAAAAATCAGCACATTTGCTCCCGATTTGAGCAGATCGAATACCTTACGAAAAGTGTCCTTGTTTTTATGCATTAATGAAGGATCGTATTGCTTTCGGTAAACCGGTATCATATTGAAACGGGGCAAGAGCCATTGCGCAAATTTTGATTTGAACGCTTCAGCCTTGGCAATAAAATTAACCTCTCCCGGAATCACAGTTGCAATGACGATGGGATCCATAAACGTACTCGGGTGATTGGCAACAATAAGTATAGGACCACGATTGGGAATATTTTCAATACCCAAAACTTTCTTATTTCTGAAGAATGCCTTTACTGCAATCCGAAACAAATATTTGAGGAATGAATAAACCATCGTGTCAATTTCGTATTTGAAATTGAATTATTCAAAAGGAATATTAAGAATAGCGAAATTCAATAAGCCAATACCGGACTAAGCCATTTTTCCACCATTGTGTAATCCTCCTCTTTTCGCTTTGCCAGATCTTCAACCTGATCCTTCTGTATTTGACCCAATCCGAAATATTTGCTTTGCGGATGTGCAAAATACCAACCACTTACCGATGCTGCCGGATACATAGCCAGACTTTCAGTCAAACTTACACCGGTTAATCTTTCAGCATCCAGCAATTGAAAAATAGTCACCTTTTCGGTATGATCCGGGCAGGCAGGATAACCGGGAGCAGGTCTGATTCCTCTGTATTTTTCGCTGATCAGCTCTTCATTGGATAGCTTTTCGCTTGCTGCATAGGCCCAGGCATCTTTGCGTACAAATTCATGCAGATATTCTGCAAAGGCCTCTGCAAGACGATCTGCAAGAGCTTTAAGCATTATGCTGTTGTAATCATCATGATCCTTTTCGAACTTCTGTACCCACTTCTCCATTCCAATTCCCGCAGTTACCACAAACGCCCCGATATAATCCGGTAGGCCTGTAGACTTTGGTGCAACAAAATCTGCTAGGCACATATTGTACGCTCCCTGGGCTTTTTTGCTTTGCTGACGTAACTGATGACTAATAGCGCTGATCTGTTTCCTGCTTTCATCGGAATATATTTCAATGTCCTCTTTACCATTAGAATTTGCAGGGAAGATTCCATAAACCGCATTTGCAGAAATCCACTTTTCGGCAACAATGCGATCAAGAAGTGCAGTTGCATCATTGTATAACTTCGTTGCTTCGGCTCCAACAACTTCATCTGTAAGAATTTTTGGAAAACGACCTGCAAGTTCCCATGTTTGGAAAAAAGGTGTCCAGTCGATATACGGAACCAATTTTTCAAGCGGAAAATCATTTAAAACCTGAACACCAGATTTTTTTGGCGAAAGAATGTCGTCTGCATTCCATTCAACAGGAAACTTATTGGAACGAGCTTCGGTAAGAGAAACAAAATTCTTTTCACTACGGTGACGCGCATGATGCTCTCTCATTTTGTCATACTCACTCCGGATATCCGCTACAAAAACAGATTTATTTTCGCCAAGTAATTGTCCAACAACAGGAACAGAGCGGGAAGCATCTAGTACGTGAACTGTAATATCATTGGTAAAATTGGGTTCAATTTTAACTGCAGTATGCACTTTTGAGGTTGTTGCACCACCTATCAAAAGAGGTATATTCAGCTTCTCTCTTTGCATTTCTTTGGCCATATGCACCATTTCATCCAAAGATGGAGTGATCAAACCTGACAAACCAATGATATCGACCTTCTCTCTTTTTGCTGTCTCCAGAATTTTCTCCGCAGGTACCATCACTCCAATGTCAATAACTTCATAATTATTGCACCCCAACACAACACCTACAATGTTTTTCCCAATATCATGTACATCGCCTTTTACCGTAGCAAGCAATATCTTTCCTTGTGCACGTGAACCTGCGGTTTTCCCTGCCTCAATAAATGGCTGGAGATACGCAACGGCCTTTTTCATCACACGGGCGCTTTTTACTACTTGAGGCAGAAACATTTTTCCCGCACCGAACAAATCCCCAACCACATTCATTCCATCCATTAAAGGGCCTTCAATCACTTTTATTGGCTCACCATATTTCAGTCTGGCCTCTTCCACATCCAAATCAATATACTCTACTATTCCTTTAACCAGGGCGTGTGACAGTCTGCTTTCAACGGTCTCTTTACGCCACTCTTCGTCTTTCTCCTTTATACTGTTCTTTGAGCCCTTCAATTGTTCAGCATAATTGATCAAACGCTCAGTAGCATCATCATTTCGATCTAGTAGTACATCTTCAACTAAGGTTAACAACTCTTTTGGAATCTCATCGTAAACCTGCAATTGAGACGGATTTACAATTCCCATATCCATTCCGGCTTTTATCCCATGATACAAAAACGCAGAATGTATAGCTTCCCTCACAACATCATTACCTCTGAATGAAAACGAAACATTACTAACTCCACCACTTATTTTTGCATGCGGCAAATTTGTTTTGATCCATTTTGTTGCTTCGAAAAAATCAATCGCATTTCGACGGTGCTCTTCCATTCCCGTAGCAACCGGGAAAATATTTGGATCGAAAATGATATCCTGAGGAGGAAAGTTGACTTTATCAACCAATATTCGGTAGGCTCGCTCACAAATTTCTATTCGCCTTGGCAATGTGTCAGCCTGTCCCTTTTCATCAAATGCCATTACAATGACCGCCGCTCCGTAACGTTTAACCGTGTTTGCGTGTTCGATAAAAACACTCTCGCCTTCTTTCAATGAAATTGAATTCACAATTCCTTTCCCCTGTGTGCATTTTAGCCCGGCTTCTATTACGTGGAATTTAGATGAGTCAATCATCACTGGAACCCTTGCAATATCAGGTTCCGCAGCAATCAAATTCAGAAAGCGCGTCATTGCCTCAACAGCATCGAGCATTCCTTCGTCCATATTGATATCTATTACCTGCGCTCCACCCTCTACCTGCTCTCTTGCAATAGACAATGCCTCATCATAATTGCCTTCAATAATCAGTTTTGCAAATTTTCGCGACCCGGTTACATTGGTGCGCTCACCGACATTCATGAAATTACTTTCCGGACGAAGAGTTAGCGATTCCAATCCACTCAAGCGCAAATACGGTTCTATTTGTGGTCGTTTTCGTGGTTTTGCCTTGCGTGCATGTTTCGCTATGTGCGCAATATGATCGGGTGTAGTACCACAACATCCTCCAACAATGTTTACAAATCCACTCTCCAGAAAATCATGAATAGTACACGCCATTTCATGAGGACTCTCATCGTATTCGCCAAACTGATTGGGTAAACCCGCATTAGGATAGGAACTTACGAAAAACGGCGCCTTTGAAGAAAGTTCCTCGAGGTAAGGTCGCATATCCTTAGCGCCTAGTGCACAATTCAACCCAACGCTTAATAATTTAACATGTGAAATTGAATTTAAAAATGCCTCGACGGTTTGACCGGATAATGTTCTTCCGCTGGCATCGGTTATTGTGCCGGAAACCATTACAGGTAGCTCTAAACTCTTCTCTTCAAAAACAAGTTGAATAGCATATAGCGCAGCCTTTGCATTGAGTGTGTCAAATACCGTTTCAACCAATAGGAGATCTACTCCACCTTCAATAAGCGCTCTCGTTTGCTCAGCATAAGCTTGTACCAATTCGTCAAAACTAATTGCACGAAAACCGGGGTCATTTACATCCGGTGAAAGTGATGCTGTCCGATTGGTTGGTCCCATTGCTCCTGCAACAAAACGAGGTGTGTTCCTTTTTGCCTCCGGATTCTCTTTGTAAAACTCCTCAACTGCCTTTTTAGCAATTTGGGCAGATAAAAAATTGATATCGTAAACTGCTGATTCCAGTTTGTAGTCTGCCTGGGCGATCCATGTGCCTGAAAAAGTGTTTGTTTCCAGTATATCCGCTCCGGCTTCCAGGTACTGTTTGTGAATGGCCAATAAAACATCAGGCCGGGTTATTGCCAGCAAGTCGTTATTGCCCTTTAGAGGATGACTATGCCCTTTAAAACGATCGCCACGGAAATCTTCTTCAGACAATTGATAACGTTGGATCATTGTCCCCATTGCACCGTCAATAACAAGCACGCGGTCTTCAAGTAATTGTTCAATCTTCATTTTCAAACATCATTAAATAAAAAAATCCCTCCGGAAGCCGGCGGGATCACATATGAGAAATCATCTGAAGAATCAACCATCCGACTTATCTTTCCCCGTTTTCACGAGGCAGGAATTGGCACCTTCTGTGCAATAAACAACTTTTACTGCTGCCTAATACTCAGGGTTGCCAAGGCATCAAAGGGCTCTGTCCCTCCGCCTTTCTGGATAAGTGTACCGAAAGAACTGGTGCAAAGATAATAAAGTTCTATTTACTAATGAGAAGTCTTTTCACAAAAGAGGGCCCCTTAGAACCCTGTATTCTTACCAAATAAACTCCCGATTCAAACTCACTGATATCAATCGCTTTTGATCCAGAAATGGATTTTCCGGTCAAAACTGTTCTCCCGTCTATTGTTGAAATACTCAATTCTTCAGAGCCCGTACAGCGGCTACAGTTTACTTCAAAACTGGAAACTGCAGGGTTCGGACTAACCGTAAACGAATATTGTTCACTTTCCGGATATAGGCCATTAATACTTGTAGTAGTTCTATTTGATCGGGTAGTGTTATGGTTAATGGCTCTGGTTGCTTCGCAGGCATCCTGAAAAACCACCTCCACCACATAATAAGGAAATCCAGAAACCGGAGGTGAGAAATCTGTATATGTAAAATTTGAATTTGATACTGAGTCAAGAATTTGGTAGTTACCAAGCCCAATAGTATCCCTTAAAATCCGGTAATAAAATGAACTTGAAAATCCAACATAGCCATCCCAAATCAAATTGATTTCTCCAAAAGTTCCAAGACTGGTGGTTATATGTATTGTTTTATGAAAAGATGACAAATCACTTTCATACCCACATGTGTCCAATACACTTACCTTATAACGATAGGAAGTAATATTTGGGTTAATGCCTAAAGTGTTGTCTTCGAAGAGACTGAGAGAATCATAAGGAACAAAGCCCACAAGTGAATAGCTTCCAACAACATCCCGGTAAATTTTATATCCATCAATGTTTCCAGTAGTTTCCTTTTCCCAATAAACTACATTTTTAGTTGATGTAGTGTCAACTGTAACCACACAAATACTTTGCCCTGAAGTAAAGCTTCCTACTTGTATCGTATCTTTGAAAAAACAGCCAAAGGCATCTCCTGCCACTAAAACAGATTGGCCACTACACAAGTTGGAAGCAGTAGAAAACATAGACCCGTTGGACCAGCTGTAACTGTAGGGGGCCGCACCTCCAGAAACCGAAACGGTAGCGTTTCCTGTACACGTCCCTCCACAGGCATCTCCATTAAGGATATAGTTCCTAAATAATACGTTGTCGATTTGATACCCAAAATAAGTAAGCGGATAAACCGTCGGGTTAAGATTTGAAGTAGAAACAATTGAGGTAATAATGGATGTTGTTGGGCTTGATGTAATTGAAGAAGATAACCAATTAATTACTATAGGTTGACCTGCAAAATCTATTTCACGACTGTAACATGATCCTGTAAATAAAAGTGTGTCTGTTATTATTTGATAACCTTCATCATACATCTGCAAAGTTGAGTGCCCTGTAAATAAAAAATGATTATTTATCTCAACGGCTCTATAAGGAATAATATTGTTATTAGGTAATTTCCCTGCAACGATACCTCTTAATGGAACACCTGAAGAATTCATTAGAATTATTGGTGCAGTATTGGCAAGCTGTCCTGAAAAATTTGATCCGTTCAGGATAATGTAACCGGATGCCGACCTTACTACGCCGTTAAAATAATTTATTGAAGGAAACTTGCGAGAAAACAAAACATTAAAATTAGGGTCCATTGCAATAACCAAAGCCTCGTTTTGCTGGTTATTTCCAGCAAGATAAATAGTCGATCCAAAACTGGAAACGGAATTTATTGTAATTGGAATGCTGCCGGCCACTTCCTCTATTAGTCGGTAATCAAGGGTGTTTCCATTGTCATCAACAACTAAAATACCGGAACGGCTTCCATCATTTATATTTATAACAAAATTTCCATTTGGCAATTGAGTGCCTTCACCTATAAAAATATTGTTTGTTGGAGAAAGTGTTGAGGTAAGCAATTTCGTCCATAAGGTATCGCCGGTTGCGTTAATTCTAACCATGTAACCGCGACGCAAATTAAAATTCTCAACCGTATGCCCTGTCATTAGGGCGCCATTTCCAGAAGCCGGAATTATTGTTCTGGCGCTTTCATAATAGGTATTCATGGCGATATCCTTCGACCAAAGCACATTGCCTGCTGTGTCGACTTTTAAATACCAATATTCAGCGTTAAGGTAGGTACCAGCCCACAAGAAGAAGGCAATTATCGGTGGTCTTCATCATATCCCTGAAGACCATCTCCCGATCAGGAAAATAGCCCCCTCTGTCAATTCGAAAAGATGAAAGAATATTCAGGTTCAAATCCTGCTTTACAATTACATTTCGGGAGTCAAGCGAAAATATGGCCTCTCCGAAAGAATATATTGAATTGCCTATCTGTTCAGATTTAAGACAAAGAAATTCGGAAAAGTTATTAGTAATTATCCTTTGCTGAGGCGCTTGTGCAAAAGCAGGACTTAGAAAAAATACAAAAAGAATTGAGGAAAGAAACCGCTTAGCCATTTTTTATTTGTGTACATCCCTAAATTCCCTTACAAAGCTTTTAATTTGCCTTCGGAAGAGAATCATTGGAATAATTAATATAAAGAGGTATGGAATAGCCATCAAAAAGATGATTCCGATATTTAATTGCTCTCCAATTGATGATTGGTCTTGCCCCTGGGACCCTGATTCAGCAACAGCCTTGCACATGGCACATTGCGCTTCAACATCAGAGTATAACAACAAGACACCAAAAAAGATAAACAAAAAAACTAAACCAATACGCATAAATCAAAGAGTTATTGATAGTACGGGGAAATCATCAAATAAACCACTACTCCGGTTACAGCAACATATAACCATACAGGAAAAGTTATTCTTGCCCATTTTTTATGCTGATCAAATTTTCCTGACCATGCTTTTACGTAAGTAAAAAGTACAAGTGGAATAATAATAACTGAAAGTGCAATATGGGTAACCAAAATAAAATAATAAAAATATCCGTTCATTCCTGTTCCTCCATAAGGAGTTGGATCACTGGTCATATGACGTAAAACATACATTACTAAAAAAGCGGCCGATAACAAAATGCAAAGTTTAATCAATCGCTCATGCAATAACCGTTTCCCTGCTTTTATTGATGCAATAGCTGCAATTAAAAGAACTGCTGTAAGTGCGTTAATTGTTGCATATACCGGAGGCAAACCTGCAGTATCCCAACCCTCAATTCGCACCCGAAACAATAGAGCAACAACTAATGGTACTGCAATTGAAACAGCTACTATTAGCGGTTTGTATTTTTTTTCAAGGTCAATTGTATTACTCATCTTCCTTCTGCAGTTTCTTTATATCGTTCAACAACTGATCCATTGCTGTTGTTTGCGTGCCTTCGTACATCCCGCGCAATCGTCCTTTTTTGTCAACCAGTACCACCATTTCTGAATGCAGAAATCCACCGTCTGCCGACTCATCCTCCATTGCGCTTAAATTGTACCCAGTCATTCCGAGCTCGTAAATCTCCTCTGCATCACCCGTCATTAAGTGCCAGTTGCCAGTTGAAAATCCATTCTCATCAGCGTATCTCTTCAAACGGGGCACACTGTCTCTTTTTGGATCAACCGAATAAGAAAGAATCACGATGTCCAATCCGTCGGCAAGTTTCTGCAATCGCTTAAGTTGCGACATCATCTTTGGACAAATCGATGGGCATGATGTAAAGAAAAAATTAACAACATGAATTTTATCCTTGACATTGTCATTCGTAATTATTGTACCATCCTGGTTCTCGAATGCAAAAGGCGGTACTGTGTGATAAACTGTATCTGAGTTAACCGGATCAATATCATGGTGTCCCAGAAAAGGAAGCCCACTGCTGTTCTTTTGCTTTTCATTTGCTGTACATGCAATTAAAAAAACCAGAAACATATACAAAAAACTATTCTTCATCATTCAATTCCTTTTTTAAAAGGCGTAATTCATCTATCAGTCTTCTCAACTCAACGCCGTGAACTCCATCGTACCAACCTCTTAATCTAAAATCCGAATCGATAAGCAAAATAGACCTTTTCCACATCATTTTGCCAGGCCTGTCTTTGTCTTCTGTACTCAATAATGAATTGCCATTTAACTCCACATCCCAAAACAATTTGTTTTCTGAAACAAAAAAGTTCCATTGCTGTGCGTCCACTTTTAATTTTTCAGGCATGTCTTCGAGTCGGGTATGAATAGTATCAGTCATCTCTGAAAGAATTATTACATCCTTGAACTCTTTGTTCTTTTTCAGAATGCCGTTGTACACATCCAGCCGAAATGGTTTAACAAGGAAATCGCAATGGTCAGGACAATCACTCCCCATTGCCGTCATAACAATGATCTTTCCTTTCAGATTCTCTTTGGATATGACACCCGTTGAGCTTCTAAATGAAAAATCAGGATAGGTAAAAGGAATACTATCGGCAGAATAAGTACCAAAAAAAGGCAGTCGCTTAAAATGCTGACTGCCTCTTGAAAAAAGATAGAAAAATGTAAAGGGCACGAACATCATGATAAAAAAGAAGATGAACTTTTTGTTAAGCCTTTTCATTCTTTATAAGAAATTGGTCCAGGAGTGATGCACAAATGTTCCCTCTGTAAGACAGATAAAAATGAGGTAAAGGATAAAAAGTCCGTAGGGAGCAAGAATAGCCCAACGTAAGTTTTTACGCTCATCGCCAAGGTGCATAAACACCATAACAATATACCCGGCCTTAATGATGGTTAGGATGATGTAAAAGAACTTTATCATCAACCATGTTGTATCGCTAACAGCATAGCGTGGGAATTTTACTCCTACAAAAATTTCTACTGCAGTAATAAGAGTAAGCAATGCTGTAACCTGCCAGATTTTTTTACGGATTTTACGGCCGTCTTCTTCTGAATGGTGGGTGTTGAGTGAATACTCAATAATGTCGTCTCTTTCCATAACTGGTTCTTATTAAAATGAGTGGGGAATCAAAGGAGATAGAAGAAGGTAAATACGAATACCCAAACAAGATCCACAAAGTGCCAGTAAAGACCTGCCTTCTCTACCATTTCGTAATGACCACGCTTATGGTAAACACCTTGAATAACCTGAATGAGGACCACGATATTTATAATTACACCGGAAAAAACGTGGAAACCGTGGAAGCCGGTAATAAAGAAGAAGAACATCGCATATTGCTGCGGACCATCTGCCCCAACTTGTTCGTGACCATGTTCATTAAGTATTGCAACACCATCAGCATCACGCAATGTTGCAAGAGAATTATACCATAGTGTAGAATTATCACCTGCAGGACCAAAGTTCCAGAAATCACCGTCAGGACCGGCAAGGAAAGTATACCACTCCCAAGCCTGTGAGCCAACGAAAATAGCTCCTCCAACAACTGTAAGTCCTAACCACTTGATAACACCCTTTTTATCCATTCTGTGTCCCGCTTCTACCGCAAGAACCATAGTTACAGAAGAGACGATCAGGATAAACGTCATCAACGCAACATAAATAAGTGGTGCATGAGCGTGTGTAAACGGTAAGTGAGTAAACACATGATCTGATGCTGGCCATTCACCTGTATAAGCATGACGGGCAAAGCCGTAAGCCGTAAGGAGGCCGCCAAAAGTTAGGGCATCCGATACAAGGAAAAACCACATCATCAGTTTACCGTAGCTGACGGAGAATGGAGACTCTTTTCCTCCCCAGAGAGAAGATGCGTCAACAGGATGTGAAGCGTGTGCAGACATAGGTTGTACGAGTTTGGCGCAAGTTTAATGAATAAATTGTAAAAAGACGAACAAAAGAATCCAAAGCAGATCCAAAAAATGCCAGTAAATAGCAATCAGACTAATTCTCAAATGATTCTCCGCGTTGTATTTTCCGCGATAGGATGCCAGGGTGACAAAAATCAGGTAAATGAGCCCCCCTATCAGGTGTAATAAATGCAGGGCGGTAAAAATATAGATATACGAACTCGCAGTATTCCGCTGTCTTTTAAGATTTTCATATTGAACAGCAGAGAGTTCTTTACCATCAGGAAAGTAAAAACGTCCTTCCTTGTAATCCAACTCTTTATTATCAAAGGTTAATGTGAAATCCTTACCATATTCCCCTTTCACAAAAAAACCACTCTCGTCAGGATCCATTATATTCCCTACAAAATAATTCCCACGCTCAATTAACTGTCCCCATCCAATCCACTGATATACAGAGAACAAAACCCCTAACATAAGTGTTAGTGACAGGAAAAGCGAAGTCATTTTCTGATTATTACGCCTTACATAGTTTAATGCCAAATTTACTGTGAGGGAACTAATCAAAATTATTCCAGTAGATATCCAAAAAGCCTGTGGAAGAATAAGATTCACCCAAAAGTTTCCTCCCTTCGAAACAATGAAGGCACTGCAGAAGGCGGAAAATAACATCACTATACTGGCTATCCCAATGTAAAGCATTCCTTTTGCACCACGTGCTTTTAACTTTTCGGGCGAATACCTGTCGTCCTCAGCAACTGTTGCTTCCGTATTCATAGCTTATCAAAAACGTAAATGAATTGAACAATGGGTAAATAAATAAAAGAGGCAAACATCACTTTTCGCGCATCTGAATTTTCCTGAGAATGGTGCAGATTTAGTGCGTAACGGTAAAAAAACAATCCTGCCACCATGCAAACGATCAATGAAAGTGTTCCTGTAAGCTCCATTACATAGGGCGAGGCGCTTGCAATTATCATTGCACAGGTATACAACAAAATCTGAAAACTAGAGGAATGATTCCTTCCGAATTTCGAAGGTAAAAGGCGATAGCCGGCCTTTCGGTAGTCGTCATCCAGTACCCAGGCGATTGCCCAAAAATGCGGGAACTGCCACATAAATTGAACAAAAAATAATAGTCCGGGTAACAAACCAAAATGACCGGTTGCTGCCACAAAGCCTAGCATTGGAGGAATAGCACCCGGAAATGCGCCAACAAAAACAGCCCAGGGTGAAACACGTTTCATTGGAGTATATATGGCAACATAAGAGAATAAAGCCAAAAACCCAAGTATTGCGCTTAAGGGATTTATCAGGTACAATAAAACCAGTCCGGCCAAACCAAACAATGATGATACAATAAGAGCTTCGGTGATGCTGATTGAACCTTTTACTAATGGGCGATTCTGGGTTCGTGTCATTAACTTATCATATTCACGCTCGATAACCTGATTAAATCCATTTGAGGAACCGGTTACCAAAAATCCACCAAAAATCAACAGCGAAAAGTCTGCACCCGAAAATGTGTCGGCCATCAGATAACCTGTTATTGCAGAAACAACAACTAAAAAAGAAAGACGAAGTTTGGTCAAAACCGCATACTCACGTAACCTGTGCATAAAGGTTAGTCGATCCGGTGTGGTATATGTCTGCTGCGCAATCAAGGTTGAAATAAACTTGCGCAAAGGTAGGATTATTGAATAAAGTGAATCGAAAAAAATTAAGATTGGAATGATTCTATCGATCAGTGTATTGGTTCCATAACCAGGAGCTTAGACCAAAAACAAGCATGTGAGTTTCGTTCATTCCCAAATCCGTTTGTTGTTTACGGTATTGGTGTCCAATAAAAACACGGGAATTCCAGGTGGGTGATACAATCCAGGATATTCGAAACTGATGAAACAAAACCTCATTACGCTGTCCCTGCCCAACGTGATTGTGATAATTTCGTGCTCGTTGTGAATAGGATTTAAACGGATCGCCACCCCAACTCACAGAACCTGTATCTAAACCATAAATTGTCCACATGAATGTTTCTTCAAACTGAAACCGCTTATAGGTAAATCGCGCAATGTTGATCCATTCCCTAAAGTTTGCACCAAACGGATGCGCTAATGGAGAGCCCATATGCCCCCAATTCTGCACAACTGATCGGTGCGAATAGGTAAATGGTCTTACAAAATTGTATTCGGTTTGCAAGTATAGATTCTTCAAACCAAATGGAGAAAATAATTTTGCCCCTAACTGGAATCCATATTTATTCGCCCACCAGCCGCTATCAGCACGCATTTCATTCAATAAAAACTCATCCAAAATAAACTGACCATAAACCTGATAATGATCTGTTATTTTTAATTTGGCATTCAAGCCCATCAACACATTATCCGCAGACCCTTGAGCGTATTCCACCGGCCTGAAAAAAACAAAAGGATTCAGATAATTCACATCAAATTGTCTGTTGAGCAAGCTATCCTTTGCCTGCCATACCACAGTTTCAAATATTCCCAATGAAAATCGTCTGGAAATATTCCAGTTAAGAAAATGCGTGGTTGCATATTTTCGTCTGAATTGTTTCGGGTCTCCCTGTGAGGTTCCCAAATCATTCATCATGGAATACAACACCACGTATTTTATTTGCCAAAAAGTGGCCGACATCCGCAGATATGGATAATTGTAGGCATTGTCGCTGATCAACAAGGAACGGTAACCATCTCCAAAAAAATGCTTACCTGATCCTACCTGGAAATTGAAAATTTTATGCGGCGACCACGATGCATAGCCAGAAACAGCGGTGATGGCATACCCTTCATTTGTTGGATGAGCAAAGCCCATTCCGGGAATTGCATTGCCTGCTGAAATAGATGGCCTTAAATATTCAGGATAGGGTGAATTATCAGTAACAAAAGAAAAGTTTGCAGCAAATTTATTCCGATTTGTATAGGTAATTCCAGCTCCTAAACCTCGTCCAAAATAGGAAGTGTCATTGGCAATATCGCTTTGAAGTATTGCCCTGAAATGAGGCTGAACATAAAAACCATGTTTGGGAAAAGTTGAATCCGAATCATTTGGTTTCCATTGTAAACCTGCATTCCAAAAATGGTTTTTCGTTCCGGAAAAACAAGAAACAGGACGAGTTGCATTAAACTCTGTTGCAAGGTAAGGTCGAACTGAAGTATGAAATCCCACATCCAATTTATTCAAATGTTCCACCCAGGAATTTCCAATTTCATTTGCAAGGGGAATATTTTCCTGCCCAAACAATTGAATGAAGACAAGCAAATTAAATGCTATGGTAATTCTGATTTTCACTTTTTGGTTTTAAGCAAAAAGAATGATCCTGCCAACATAACAGCCACAGCCAATGAAAGGAAAAATGCAAGGGTTGGATCCAAATAGCCAAAGAAAAATGCAGCTGCGACAACTGTAATATTGTATGCATACAATGTAAGCACTGTAGCAGAATGGGATAGTCCGGAAGCGATTAGCCGATGGTGCAGGTGGTTTTTATCCGCATGGAAAGGCGATTGCCCTTTTGTAGCCCTTACGAAAAAAATACGTAGGGTGTCAATTAGCGGGTACACCAAAATAGCCATTGCTAATATGGGCACGGAATGATTCGATAATTCATCCGGAATGTTTTTCATTGGCGTTTCTATCATGTGAATAACCAACACCGAAATAATACAACCTATGGTTAACGACCCGCTATCCCCCATGAATATTCGGGCTGGCGAAAAATTGAACAATAAAAACCCAAGTAAAGATCCTGCGAGAATAAAAGATAAAAGTGCCATCGTATCATTGGAAACGGTAATGAACCATACCCCGAAGAAAACTGAACATATCACACCTATACCGGCAGCAAGTCCATCCACTCCATCAATAAGATTGAAGGCGTTAACAATGACGATATAAACAAAAACAGAAAGAAAAATCCTGGCCCACTCCGGTATTTCGTGAACCCCAAAAATGCCATGCATGCTTTTTATTTGGGTTTCGCCCATCAATACTAAAATAAAAGCAACTACGATGTGGGCCAGAAGCTTTTTTACCGGGGCTGTTCCAATGATGTCGTCTTTAACACCAATAAAAAACAAAATAATTAAGGATGCGATGATGTATTTAAATTCTCTGATCGATTGATGAAGATCGTTTCCTATATCCGGAAACCACAATGAGTATGAGAAAATTATTGAGCTAAAAATGATGATCCCTCCAATTGTTGGTACACTTCTCAAATGTAATTTGCGGGCTTCACCGGGTTCGTCTACCAGGTGCTTTAGCTTTGCTACTTTAATAAGCGATGGCGTAGCTAGGAGAACAACTAAAAATGCAGTTAGGGCACCAAGAACAATATGTGCGGAACTTGTCATGTCAGATATCGTAATAAAAGTTTGATAATGAAGTCCTGAATCCAATATATAAATAACTTGTTTTATAGGGGGCCTCCACACTTCGAAGGTCGCGGTGAAACCAGCCTATCAACAAATGCATATTGTAAAGCGGATTTAAAATATACCCGAAACTGATATCGCGATAAAACAAGTGCGCCATCGCTGAGGTAATAGATGGATCAGAATAAGCGTCTGAAGGAAGAAATACATCCTTGCCAACCTGATTTGGACCGGAATAGGAACGATAGGTTTGATAATGGAAACGAACCTCATAAAAATAATCGTCTGTTCTATAATACCCTCTAAAAATGGTTTCAAAAGTTCCACCTCCTCCTGTTAGTGCCAGCGGTTGATTGTAATGAGCATAATTTACACGACCGGATAAGCCTGTATAAAAAGCTCTCGCAGTATGATCAATTTCCAACTGAAAGAACAGGTTTTTAGTTTTGAATGCATCAAACCATTTTGCACCTATCTGATAGGCCCATCTCCCGTTTGATGGATCATCAGTGGCCAATTGTCCGTAGAAATAACTTTTCCTAAATGGCATATACTTGAAATTTGCCCCTAGTAAAACATTTCCATTTTCATTTAAAAAACCCCGTCGAATAAGATTCAGTCCGATTAGAGGTTGTAGGTTGGAAACACCAACAGGTAAAAGTTTTTGATCGTCGGAATGCCTTCGATGCATTGCTCCTTCAAATAGACCAAGCTGTAGTTTCTTATTGACCTGAAAACTCAAATACATAAAACTCGCTGCCTTCTTTTCAAACAAACCCTCCGGAGAGGAGAATTCCCGCATTCGTATCATGTTTTGCAATGCTGCGTGCACAACAGTATATTGCATTCTTCCATTCAGGAAGGAACCGGTAAAACGTAAGTGTGGAAATGAAAAAGAATTATCGGAAAGCAAAACGGAACGATAGCCATCGCCAACAAATAATTTTCCGTTTCCGAATTGAAAATTCATAGTTGAAGTTGGTGAATACGAAACATAGCCCTGAGCGTAGGCGAAATCGTATTGTCGATTTAATGTGCCGTATCGCTTTACCCTGCCCTGTCCCGGAACAATTGGGCTCTCAGGCCGAAGAACTGCTCCGTTAAAATACTGCGAACTTATCGCATCCGAATAGTTTCTCAGATAGGTTGGCAAATACATTTGATTTTCCATGAAAGAAGTGGAAAAGGAAACTTTTTCAGTAAGATGTCCATTAACAATTACCCCGCGACCGTTTTTAAAAAACTTCATGGAGTTGTCATTGGCAAGATCTCTGCCGTATTCGAGATAAAACAAAGGATTTACATCAAAATAAAAGTCCTCTCCCCTTTTTTCAAATAGATTTTCCCATTTGAACTTTCTCTTCATCCAATTAGAATCTTTAAAGAACCAGGCAAAATGCTTTTTCACCTGCGTTTTATGGTATTCCTGAAATTTACCATAATCGATTATTGAGTTTTCTATTAATGGCTTAAATCCTGAATGAAAAGAAAGAGAGTCGGAATCAGCAATTACCCTTTCCCAACCAATATTCATTGTGTGATTCAGCGGAATATTCAGCTGCTGTGCCTTTGAGATCAGAGCACAAAATAGCGCTACTATTATAATGCCATATTTCAAGCCTGAAGGGCCCATTCCATGTTTTTTACATCGGAATATACAGCGGCTATTCCATCCTTTAAATCAATTTTATGTTTCCAACCCATTGCATGAATACGAGAGACATCCATCAATTTTCGCGGAGTTCCATCCGGTTTGTCGGTATTAAAAACCAATTCACCATTAAATCCGATTACTTGTGCAATTACCTCTGCAAGCTCCCGAATACTGAGATCAGCTCCGGTTCCTACATTTACAAATAATTCGCCATTGTAATTTTCCATCAAAAACAAACATGCTTCAGCAAGATCATCAACATGCAAAAACTCTCGTTTAGGTGTTCCTGAGCCCCAGATTTCAACTTTGCTTTCATTTCCAATTTTGGCAGAATGAAACTTACGGATTAGCGCAGGTAATACGTGTGAATTATTAAGATCGTAATTATCGTTTGGTCCGTACAAATTTGTTGGCATAGCCGAAATGAAATTACATCCGTATTGCGACCGGTAAGCTTCACATAATTTTATTCCTGCAATTTTGGCGATAGCATAGGGTTCGTTGGTCGGCTCCAGTAAGCCTGTAAGCAATGACTCTTCCTTAAGCGGTTGAGGGGCGAGCTTAGGATAAATACAAGACGAACCCAAAAAAAGTAATTTTTTTACTCCATGCAGATATGCACAATGTATAATATTCGACTCGATCATCAAATTATCATACAAAAACTCTGCACGGTAAACATTATTAGCGTGTATACCTCCAACTTTCGCTGCTGCCAGAAAAACATATTCAGGTTTTTCAGAACGAAAAAAATCATCTACGGCAGATTGGCTACGAAGATCAAGTTCTTTGGATGTACGGGTGATAACCCCGTCATAACCCATTGATTTCAATCGGCGCACTATTGCGCTACCCACCATACCCCGATGACCTGCAACAAAAATCTTTGCGTTTTTCTCCATGGAAAAATTATTCGTGGTAATTCATCACTTTATGACCACCCTCCATCAGGTATTTATCTCTGGAAAACAATTCGAGGTCGGCTTTTACCATTTCATGCACTAATCCTTCTAATTCATAAGTGTGTTTCCATCCCAAAATGTTTTGTGCTTTGGAAGGATCGCCAATAAGAAGTTCAACCTCGGTAGGACGAAAATATTTCGGATCGATTTCCACAAGGACTTCATTTGTTCCGGCACGGTATCCCTTTTCATTTACAGCCTCACCTTTCCATTCAACTTCAATTCCTGCTTCTTTAAATGCAAGTGTGGCAAAATGACGTACGCTGTATGTTTTTCCTGTTGCCAAAACAAAATCATCAGGTGTATCCTGTTGCAGCATACGCCACATTCCTTCAACATAATCCTTAGCATGACCCCAGTCACGCTGTGCATCGAGGTTTCCGAGATATACTTTCTTCTGTAAACCGAGTTTTATTTTGGCTACTGCACGTGTTATTTTACGGGTAACAAAAGTCTCTCCGCGCAAAGGACTCTCGTGATTAAATAAAATTCCGTTGCATGCAAAAATGCCATAAGCTTCCCGGTAATTTTTAGCTATCCAGAAAGCATACAGTTTGGCAACTGCATAAGGACTCCGGGGATAAAAAGGTGTAGTTTCCTTTTGAGGTACTTCCTGAACTTTACCATACAATTCGGAAGTAGATGCCTGGTAAAACTTAGTTTTCTTCTCCAGTTTGAGAATACGAATAGCTTCTAAGATTCGCAAAGTTCCCATAGCATCAGAATTAGCAGTGTATTCCGGAGTTTCAAACGAAACCTGTACATGCGACTGAGCCCCAAGGTTGTAGATTTCATCAGGCTGAACTTCCTGAATAATGCGTATCAGGTTTGTACTGTCGGTAAGATCACCGTAATGCAACACAAAGTTCACATTAGCCTCATGCTGATCTTTGTAGAGGTGATCAACACGATCAGTGTTAAACAAGGAGCTCCTTCTCTTTATTCCATGAACAATATAGCCTTTGCTCAAAAGCAATTCGGAAAGGTAGGCGCCATCTTGACCGGTGACCCCTGTAATCAATGCAACTTTTGCCATTCTTCAGATTTACTGCAAAAGTAACAAAATCAACCCGTATGGGGATGAATGGTGTTAATAAAGCGCCTCAGCCAACGAGGAACCAACCATTCAACAGATTTTCCCTGTTGTAACGCATGCGCTCTTTGGTACCGAAATCAATGAATTTCTTTCCTGCTGCCTCAGCAATTGCCTGGCCGGCTGCAGTATCCCATTCCATTGTTGGGGCAAAGCGGGGATAGAGATCGGCACTTCCTTCAGCAACAAGACAGATCTTTAGTGAACTTCCCATCGACACGAGCTCGGCTTTTCCGTTAACTTTCTCCTGCTCCCTGATAAACACCTCTGTTTCAGGACTCATATGAGATCGGCTTGCAACAATTCGGAAAGGTGTGTTTTCTCCCCGCGTAATGGGGATGCGCTCGGCTAACAATTCAATTTCATTCATGGAGGGGATTGAAACTCCTCGTTTGACAGGAACAACTGCCTTCCATGCGCCTATTTCATTTGCTCCAAAGTATAATACCCCGGTAACAGGCACATAAATAACTCCCAGCACCGGAAAATGATTTCTTATCAATGCAATATTGACCGTAAACTCACCATTCTTCTTAATAAATTCTTTCGTTCCATCCAGGGGATCAACAATCCAGAGTTCATTCCATTCTTTCCTTTCGTCATATGGTATTGATCGACCTTCTTCACTTAAAATGGGTTTACCTGCAATGCGAAGGGATTCTTCGATTATCAAATTCGCTCGTTGGTCAGCCTCAGTTAATGGCGAATTATCATCCTTATATTCAACTGAAAAATCTTTTTCATATACCTCCAGAATTTCCTTTCCTC